>DATFQP010000413.1:0-8892 GCA_035264145.1 Propionibacteriaceae bacterium | reverse complement strand
CACCGGCGCAGTCCTCTCCACGGCGCCGTACGCATGGATGTCTCGCGAACCCCGCCGCCTGATCAGATAACCGGCGACAACGAACAGCGCCGCCGTCGACAGGCCGTGGTTGAGCATGTACAGGGTCGAGCCGACCATGCTCTGGGTGGTGAACGCAAAGATGCCCAGCACGATGAACCCGAAGTGACTGATCGAGGTGTAGGCGATGAAGCGCATCATGTTCCGGCTGCCGATAGCAAGAATCGCGCCATAGATGATCGAGATTACGGCCAGCGCCAGGACCACGGGGGTTGCCCATTGGCTGGCTTCCGGAAACAGCCCGAGACAGAACCGGATCATGCCGAAGGTGCCGATCTTGTCCATCACCCCGACCATCATTACCGCGCCGCCAGGGCTTGACTCCTCGGCGGCGTCCGGCAGCCAGGTGTGCAGCGGAACCATCGGCGCCTTGATTGCGAAGGCGAACATGAAGCCGACGAAGAGCCACCGCCCGGCGTCCGTAGCCAGCGGCAGCGAACTGAGCGTGCTGAGCAGGTAGCTCGGCTCCCCGACCCGGGCGGACTGGACGTAGAGCCCGATCACCGAAGCCAACATGACAAAGCCGCCGAGCAGGCCAAAGATCAAGAACTTGGCGGCGGCGTACGTCCGTCCGTGGCCAGGCCCGAAGCCACCGATGAGGAAGTACATCGGGATGAGGATGACCTCGAAGAAGACGTAGAACAAGAAGACGTCAGTGGCGAGGAAGAGGAACAAGGCACAGCTCTCGACCGCAAGCACCAGGCTGAAGAACACATGCAGCCCGTACCGGGGAGCCAATGTGCTTACGGAGCCTGGCAACGGATCCGGTCCCAAACCCGTCGACGGATCGCGTCCCCACCGCTTCGATAGATCGCGTCCTGCGCCGGTTGAGGGACCGGCCGCCCCAGCCTGCGACAGGCTGAGAGCACGTTCCTCAGAGCTCGGGGCAGGCTCGGCCGAAGGGAGGGCGGTGGCGTCGAAGTCACGCCAACTCGCCATGATCACGACAGGCGTCACGATCGCCACGAGCAGCACCAGGGTCAGACCGATACCATCCAGGCCGAGGGCATAGTAGGCGCCGAGCGGGGCGATCCACGGAACCTGCTCGCTGAACTGCATGCCGCCACCGATGTCGAACTGCATGGTGAGGAAGACCGCCAGGAGCAGCGCCAGCACCGAAACCGCCAACGCCACCTGCTTCGCCAGAGCTCCCCGCAGGAAGATCAGCGAGACGGCGCCGACCGCTGGCAGCAGGGCCAGCACAGTAAGGATCGGGAAGCCCATCTCCATCGCCTCCTCAGCCCAACCGGCCCAGGACGAGCACGACCCCAACAAGGGCAGCGCCCACCACCATCGTCAGGGCGTAGGTGCGGACGAAGCCGTTCTGTACCCTCCGCAACTGGGCCGACAGGCCGCCGATCGCGGTAGCAGTGCCATTGACGGTGCCATCGATTCCGTTGTCCTCCAGCCGCAGCAGATCCGCAGTCAATCGCTGTCCGGGCCGCATGAACACCGCCTCGTTGATGACGTCGCCGTAGAGATCCTGGCGGCCGGCGCGGACCAGAAGCGAGCGGGTGGCGGGCTGCTCCGCGGTGACCTTGTGCCGCGGACCGAAGATCCGCACGGCCAGGGCAGCCCCGATGGCAACCACGGCCAACGTGAGGAATCCCATTGGGGAGAAGTACAGCAGGCCGGTCGCCTCGACTGGCGCCTCCTCACCGCCGACCGCAGGATCCAGCCACCCGACGATCCAGCCGTTGAGGAGCATGCCGCTCACGGCGGAACCGATACCGAGCACGATCAGCGGGACGGTCATGACGGCCGGTGACTCGTGCGGATGGACGCCCTCAGGCCATCGCTTTCGGGTACCGACGAAGGTCATCATCATCAGCCGGGTCATGTAGAACGCGGTGATCCCGGCGCCGATCAGTGCCGCCAATCCGCTGGCCAGGTTGTGCTCGAACGCCACCTCGATGATGGGGTCCTTGGAGTAGTAGCCGGAAAAGAAGGGGAAGCCGATGATCGCCAGATAGCCGGCCGCGAAAGTGTAGAAGGTGATCGGCATCAGCCTGGCAAGCCCGCCATAGTGACGCATGTTGACGTCGTCGTCCATGGCGTGCATCACCGAACCGGCGCCGAGGAACATGTTCGCCTTGAAGAAGCCGTGGGTCAGCAGGTGGAAGATCGCCAATGCGTATCCGGCCGGACCGATTCCGGCGGCCAGCATCATGTAGCCGATCTGGGACATGGTGGATCCGGCCAATACCTTTTTGATGTCGTCCTTGGCGCAGCCGATCCAAGCACCCGCCAGCAGAGTTACCGCACCGACGATCACCACCGCCGTACTGGCGGCTTCCGACTCCACGAAGATGGCATGGCTGCGTGTCACGAGGTACACCCCCGCGGTGACCATGGTCGCCGCGTGGATCAGAGCGGAGACCGGAGTCGGACCTTCCATGGCGTCCAGCAGCCAGGATTGCAACGGCACCTGCGCGGACTTGCCGCAGGCACCAAGCAGCAACAGCAGGCCAAGGGCGGTCGCGATCGTCGTGCCCATGCGCTCGGCACCGGCGTTGACATCGACAAACGCCGAGGATCCGAACGTGGCCAGCATCAACATGATCGCCAGAGACATCCCCATGTCCCCGACCCGGTTGACGACGAAAGCCTTCTTGGCGGCGGTCGCGGCAGTCGGCTTGTGCTGCCAGAAGCCGATGAGCAGGTACGAGGCCAGGCCCACGCCTTCCCAGCCGACGAACACGACGAGGTAGTTATCGGCCAGGACCAGCAGCAGCATGGCGGCCACGAAGAGGTTGAGAAACGCAAAAAACCGGCGCCGCCGCTTGTCGTGCGCCATGTACCCGATGGAGTAGATGTGAATGAGGCCGCCGACCCCAGTGATCAACAACACGAACACGATGGACAACTGGTCGACGAGCAGTCCGACGCCAACGTGCCATTGACCACTGGATATCCAGTCGTAGAGCGGCACGCTCACCGCTCGGGAGTCGATGTCGCGGCCGACGAGTTGGACAAACAGCACCAAGCCCAACGCAAAGGAGATCAACGGCGTCAGGGTGCCCAGCAGATGGCCCCACGCATCGGTGGCGCGGCCGCCGAGGAGCAGGATGACGGCGCTCAGTGCCGGGATGGCGATCAGTAACCAGGCGTAGGTGAACAGGCCGGTGGCAGGCAGCGGCGTCACGACGTCCAGCAGGTTCATCTGTCCTCAGAATTTCAGCAGGTTGGCGTCGTCGACTGATGCCGAGCGTCGAGTACGGAAGATCGTGACGATGATCGCCAAGCCGACAACCACTTCAGCCGCCGCCACCACCATGACGAAGAAGGCCGCGACCTGGCCGTCAAGGTTCCCGTACACCCGCGAGTACGTGACCAGCGCCAGGTTGGAGGCGTTGAGCATCAGTTCCACGCACATGAAAGCCACGATGGCGTTCCGCCGGATCAAGAAACCGGCCGCGCCGATGCTGAACAAGATGGCGGACAGGACGATGTAGTGTGACGGGCTCACTCGTCCTCCTCGCGATGGGATGCGGCGATCGCCTCCACCGTCTCGTCGACGGGGCGGACGAGGTCACGGCTGTCGAGGATCGTGCCTCGAGCGCGCAAGGTCGCTGAAACCGAAAGGTCGGACGCAGTACCGTCCGGTAAGAGGGCAGGGGTGTCGACCGCATTGTGCCGGGCGAAGACTCCGGGCGTCGGCAGCGGGCCGGGATGCTGACCCGACTCGGCGTATCGGCGCATCCGGTCAACCGTCAGATCGGCCTGCGAACGCTTCGAAACGAGCCGTTCTCGATGAGCAAGCACCATGGCGCCGACCGCCGCGGTGATCAGAAGCGCCGAGGTCGCCTCGAAGGCGAACACGTAGCGGTTGAAGATCAAGGCGGCGATGCCCTGCACGTTGCCACCGTTCTCGGCGTTGGCTTGGGCCAGCCCGACCGGGTCGCCGACAATGGCGTTGCCGATAGCGAGCACCAGCAGGGCACCGAAGCCGACAGCCGCCAACGCCGCCAACGGCCGTTGGCCCTTGATCGTTTCCACCAGGGAGTCGGCGGCGTCGACGCCGACCAACATCAGTACGAACAAGAAAAGCATCAAGATCGCACCCGTGTAGACGATGATCTGCACCGCAAAGAGGAAGGGGGCGCCCTGGGCCGCATACTGGACGGCCAGGGAGATCATCACCGCAGCGAGGCATAGAGCCGAGTGCACCGGCTTTCGCGCCAGGATCATGCCGAGCGCGCCCAGAACCATCACCGGCGCCAGCATCCAGAAGGCGAATGCGGCCGCCGTCACCAGAGGGATCACTGCTATCCCGTTCCTTCATGCTGTGGGTGCTTCTTCTGGTAGACGAAGCCCTGGTTGACCTTTGGGCGCTTGGCGCCGTGAATGTCACCCGCCCGCTCATCGGCATGCCCAGTCTCGGGCAGCCCCAGAAAGTAGGCCTGCTCGTTGTCACCGAGCTTCCGCTCGTGCGGGGGCTCCTCCATGCCGGGCAACAGCGGCGCCAGCAAGTCCTGCTTCTCGTAGATCAGCTTGGCCCGCGAGTCGTCGGCAAGTTCGAATTCATTGGTCATGGTGAGCGCCCGAGTGGGGCAGGCCTCGATGCAGAGTCCGCACAGAATGCAGCGCAGGTAGTTGATCTGATAGACGCGGCCGTAGCGCTCGCCGGGCGAGTACCGCTCCTCGTTGGTGTTCTGGGCGCCCTCGACATAGATCGCGTCCGCTGGGCAGGCCCATGCGCACAGCTCGCAGCCCACACACTTCTCCAGGCCGTCCGGCCAACGATTCAGCTGGTGGCGGCCGTGGAACCGTGGCGCCGTCACCTTGGGCTTGTTGGGGTACTCCGCGGTGAAGGTCTTGCGGAACATGGTGCGAAACGTCACCCCGAAGCCCGCGATCGGATCGAGTACACCCATCAGGAGCTCTCCTCCGTCGTAGGTTGGTTGTCTTCATCACGCAGGACGCCGGCGAATTCAGGCAGCTCCTGCCCGGGCATCGGCGGAACGGGATAACCTCCCGCGAACGCGTCGAACTCACCGATCGGCTCGGCCTGGGTCTCGGCTTCCTTGGGTTCGCCACCACCGAAGAAGGAGAACCCGAGCAGTATCACGAAGATCACGCCGGCGATCGCCAAGAAGACCGGCGAAGCGAACCAACCCTCCGATCGGCCGACGCGGAGAATCGCGACCATCACGATCCAGACCAGGGAGATCGGAATGAGCCATCGCCAGCCGAAGCGCATGAACTGGTCGTAACGCAGCCGAGGCAGCGTGCCCCGGAGCCAGATGAAGACGAACAACACGAGCACGACCTTGAGCAAGAACCACAGCAGGCCCATCCACCCGGCGTCGGCCTCGGGGAACAGGCTGAACGGCAGCGGCGCATGCCAGCCACCGAGAAACAACGTAGTCGCCAGCGCCGAGACCGTGATCATGTTCATGTACTCCGCCATGAAAAACATGGCGAACCGCATCGAGGAGTACTCGGTGTGGAACCCGCCGACCAGCTCTCCCTCAGCCTCGGGTAGGTCGAAGGGAGCGCGATTGGTCTCACCCACCATCGCGATCAGGTAGATGATGAACGACGGCACCAGCTGGACGGCGTACCACAGCGGCACCTCGACGCCGAGGAAGGACACCGGCTGCGCTTGCTGAGCGACGATCTCTGATGTGGACAGCGATCCGGCGAAGAGGAAGACCGCGACCAACGCGAGACCCATGGCGACCTCGTAGCTGATCACCTGGGCGCTGGATCGCAGCGCACCGAGGAGCGAATAGGTGGAACCGGACGACCAGCCCGCCAGCACGATCCCGTAGACGCCGATGGAGGCAATCGCCAGGATGAACAGCACCGACACCGGAAGGTCGGTGACCTGGAGCGGAGTCGTGATGTCTGTGAATGGCACCCGGACCTCACCCGCCATCGGGATGACAGCGAAGGCCGTGATCGCTGGAATGGCTACCACGAACGGCGCGACCATGAACACCAACTTGTCGGCCGCCTTGGGGGTGAAGTCCTCCTTGAACATCAGCTTCATGCCGTCGGCCAGGGATTGCAGCAGCCCGAACGGGCCGTTCATGTTGGGACCTTTGCGTTGTTGCATGAAGGCCACGATCCGCCGCTCGTACCAGATGGTGAACAAGGTCAACAGCAGCAGGAGCACCAGTGCGAACACCGCTTTGAGCAGCACGACCCACCAGACGTCATTGAAGAATGCCGTCAAGTCGAGCGGCAACACGCTTACCTCAATCACTCGATCACCACCACGGCCGTTGTCGCAGTACTCGCGCGCACCAGGTCACGCGGCGGCCCGATGCTGACCAGCTCACCAGCCGCGGCTGCGAGGTGTTCCGACACCACCAGTCCCGGCGCTCGGCGAGGCACCCAGATCACACCCTCCATCATCTCCGGCTCAATCCTGACGTCGAAGGTGAGCGAACCACGGTCATTGGAGATCACCACGCGCTGGCTGATTCCGGCCGCTTGTGCGGTTGCCGGACTCAGCCGGGCCACCGGCCTGCGGCGAGTGGCAGACAGGAAGGGTGCGTTGTCCAGTGCCCGACTGGCATCGAGCGCCATCCGCCAGGTGGCGAGGACCACCGTGGTCTCACCGGCCATGCCGGCGTCCCCGGCTTGGATGTCGGGACGGGAAACGCGATTGCCCGCCCACGGGCCAAGTTCGGCGAGCTCCGCCTGCGCCTGAGCGGTCGTGCGGATGCCGAAGTCAGCGTCCAGCCCGTCGGCCAGCGCCGCCAGAACGCGAAGATCGCTCATCGTATTGGGCTGGTTGATCACGACGTCGAAGGGGCGCTCGCGACCTTCCCAGGTGACAAAGCTGCCGGCTCGCTCATGCATCAAGGAGACCGGCAGCACGACGTTCGCCCGCTCCGTGATCTGGGAGGCACGGGTCTCGATGCTGATCACGAAGCCGATTTTCTCCAGCCCTTCCAGGGCAGCCGGGGGATCGAGGAAGTCGCTCGGCTCAACTCCAGCGACCACCAGCGCCTGCAGGTCGGCGTCCGCGGCGGAGATCAACATCTCGTCGGCGTCGCGGCCTTCCGTCGTGGGAAGGGACGCCACTCCCCAGGTGGTTTGGGTGTCGATCCTGGCCGCCGGGTCGGCGACCGGGCGGCCGCCGGGCAGCAAATTTGGCAAGCAGCCGGCGTCCACGGCTCCCCGGTCGCCCGCGCGTCGAGGCACCCACGCCAGGCGGGCACCGGTGCGTTCCTGCAGGCGCAAGCAGGCACTCAGAGCGCCGGACGACTCCGCGGCCCGCTCCCCGACCAAGATCACCGAGTCGGCGTCCAACGTGGGGGTTGAGCCAGGCTCGATCTGCCCTGAGCCGGCCGGACCGAGGCTATCGAGGACGACCGCCTCGTCCCCAGGCAGCGTCGGAATCAACGTCGCACCGATCTTGTGCGCCCCATCACTCAAATAGGGGGCCAGCGTCCACGACGGCAGATTCCTCTTCCGATTGGCCTTGCGCAGCCGCAGGAAGATCGCTCCGGCTTCCTCCTCCGCCTCCAACGACACCAGCAGAACCGAGCTCGCCGCCTCGAGGTCGGCGTAACTGACACCCCGCCCCGTACCGGCAACGGCGGCGGCCAAGAAGTCCGCCTCCTCGGCCGAGTGTGGCCGGGAGCGGAAGTCGATGTTGTTCGTGCCCAGCACCGCCCGGGCGAACTTGGCGTAGCCGTAGGCGTCTTCCTGGGTCAACCGACCGCCGGTCAGTACTCCGACCGAATCGCCGGCGGCTTTGAGCCCCTGGACCGCGACGTCGATCGCCTCAGGCCACGAGGCAGGCCGCAGCACGGCCGGTCCGGAATCTGTCGCAGGTTCACGCACCAGTGGTCTGGTCAGCCGGTCCTCACCGCGTCCGTAGGCGAACGCGAATCGATCTTTGTCGGTGATCCATTCCTCGTTGACCTCCGGGTCGTCGCCGGCGAGTCGGCGCATCACCGCGCCGCGCCGATGATCAACGCGAATGGCGGACCCGCAGGCATCGTGCTCGGCGATCGAAGGTGTGGACACCAGATCAAAGGGACGGGCTCGAAACCGGTAGTCCGCGCTCGTAAGTGCGCCCACTGGGCAGATCTGGATGGTGTTGCCGGAGAAGTAGGACTCCAGCGGTTCCTTCTCGTAGATCCCCACCTGCTGCAGCGCACCGCGCTCGACCAACGCGATGAACGGATCGCCGGCGATCTGCTCGGAGAACCGCGTGCAGCGTGCACAGAGGACGCACCGTTCCCGGTCCAGCAGCACGTTCGGGGAGATATTGATCGGCTTCGGAAAGGTCCGCTTCAGATCTGTGAACCGACTCTCGGCATAGCCGTGAGACAGCGCCTGGTTCTGCAGCGGGCATTCGCCGCCCTTGTCGCAGATCGGGCAATCCAGCGGGTGGTTGATCAGCAGGAACTCCAGGTTGCCGTGCTGGGCCTTGTCCGCGACCGGCGAGGACAGCTGAGTCTTGATTTTCATCCCGGGCGCCACCTCGAGGGTGCAGGACGCCTGCGGTTTGGGGATCGGTCGGCCGTTTCCGCCATCGGGAACCTCGACCAGGCACTGGCGGCAGGCACCTACGGGATCGAGCAGGGGATGATCACAGAATCGCGGTACTTCCACGCCGATCAGTTCTGCAGCGCGGATGGCCAGGGTGCCCTTCGGCACCGAGACCTCGACATCATCGATAGTCAGCGTGACTAGGTCCTCACGCTTCTCGAGGTCAGCGCGATCGGAGGGGGTTGCGGTAACAGTCACGGGCTTTCCTGACCGATCAGGTCGTCCGCGAGCGTCGCGAATCGCGCGCTCCTGTCTGGACGAACGAGCGAGCAGACATGCTTTTCCGTCTGCGAG
>DATFQP010000412.1:0-13533 GCA_035264145.1 Propionibacteriaceae bacterium | reverse complement strand
CGATCGGGAGGGCGGCCAGCCGGTGGATCCGCACTGGAGATCCGGGCGCAGACCACATATGCCTGGCGGCCGGCGGCCACTTCCTCCGCGACCCGCTGCCAGGCCCGCGCCACCCACGCCGGGTTCCGCTTCGCGTCGATGACCACTGTGGTCACGTCGGCACGGCCGGCGGGAATCTCGCGCAGTGTGGAGGTCTCGAGGTCGCCGAAGACCGTCATCGCCACAGATCGTGGGATGGGCGTCGCCGTCATGACCAGCACGTGAGGGCGGGTTGCCGATTTGGCCGCCAACGCCGAGCGCTGCTCGACTCCGAACCGGTGCTGTTCATCGACCACGATCAATCCCAGGTCGGCGAATTGAACACCCTGCCCGAACAGTGCATGTGTCCCGATCACGATCCCGGCCTCACCCGAGGCGATCCTCGAGAGGACAGTCCTGCGAGCGGCTGTCGACGTGGAACCAGTCAGCAAGACCACCTCGGTGGCATGCTCTGCCGCCGACAACATGCCGCCCTCCGCGAGATCGCCCAGCATGGTCGTGACGGTGTGCAGGTGCTGCGCAGCGAGGACTTCCGTGGGAGCCAGCAACGCGGCCTGACCACCGGCATCGATCACCGCAAGCATCGCGCGCAGGGCGACCAGCGTCTTACCCGAGCCCACTTCCCCTTGCAGCAGGCGCTGCATCGGCCGGGTCCCCTGAAGCTCAGCCATGATCACGTCACTGATTTCCACCTGACCAGGTGTCAACGTGAAGGGCAATCTGGCGTCGAACGCGTCCAACAATCCGCCCGTTCGGCGAGGCCGCGCCACAGCGGCATGCGCCGCCGCGTCTGCGCGGCGGCGGGCCATGGTGAGTTGCAGCCCGAACGCCTCGTCGAATCGCAGCCGAGCGAGGCCGCGCTCGATGTCGTTACGAGTCTGCGGCAGGTGAACAGCGAACAAAGCGGCCTCCAGGTCCAGGACACCAGCTTCCTTGCGAAGCCATTCCGGCAACGGGTCCGGGCACCCCGCAACTGACTCCAAGCCCATCTGCACACAGGCGGCAATGGTCCAGGTCCGAAGCTTTCGGGTCGCCGGATAGAGCCCGACCAAACCGTTCTTGCCGGCTGTCGCCAAGGCCGCATTGGCCTGCGAACCTCCGATGACCCGACCCTGGTCGTCCAGGATCACGAAGTCGGGATGCGCTAACTGCAATCGGGAGTTGAACCTCGTGACCTTGCCGGCGAAGATCCCTCGTGACCCCACGGTCAATTGCTTCTCCCAGTACATGACAAGGTTCGGTCGACCGAAGAAGGCGAGCGTCAACTGTCCCCGGTGGTCAGTGATGATTGCCTCCAGCCGGGCTCGACCGCCACCACCTGGTCGCCGCACCTTGAAGCCAGGTGCCGATGGCATGTTGAACGTCTTCGTTGCCATCACTTCCGCCATGACCGCCACCTCCTCACCCGCCCGGAGCGTTGAGAGGTCACTGAGCTCGGTTCCGGAGAAGTAGCGACGCGGAAGATGATGAAGCAGATCCGAGACCGTGTGGATCTCTAGTGGCTCGAAGAGCTTGGCCGTCGGCCCGATCAACCCGTCCAATCGACCGCCGAGTCGCCGATAGGTATCGCTGCGCCACACGGCGCCGGCGACGGCGATCACTCCAGCCCAACCAGCAACAGGTAACGGCGCTGTCCTCCGTCGAGGATCTCCACCTCCAGGCCGTTGCGGGCTTGGTGTGCGCGACGAGCGAGCTCGACAGCGATCGTTCGGTCCGCGCCAGCACCAGTGATCAGCGTCAGCAGCTCACCACCCGACGCGAGCAGCCGTTCGACGACCCGCCAGCCGGTCTCCACCACCGAGTCACCGATCTCGACGACATCTCCCTCCACCAGGCCTAGGGCGTCACCCGCCCGGCAATAACCAGCCATCGTCATCGCCGGCCGTTCGGCGATCGTCAGGCCTGCATGGCGGGCGTCACCAGCCGCCGTGCTCATCGCCGCCACGGTCGAGTCGAAGTCAACGCTGGGCTCGTGCACCGCCAACGCAGCCAGCCCCTGAACTTGGGCCGACGTGGGGATGATGGCGACTCGTCGGCCGGCATCGACGTGATCGGCCAGCTGAGTCACCGTATCGAGGCTGACCATTCCGTTCGGCAGCAGCACCACGTCTCCGCCGGCGTGCTCCACGACCGTTGTGAGCTCCTCGAGCACATCCTCGGACCGCCAGCCACCCACCGGCACCCCGCCCATCGACCTCACCGCCTCAGCTATGCCCTCACCGGCGACGGCAGAAACCACGACACGAGCGTTGGCACCCGCTGGCGAGTCAAGCGCGGTGATACGTATCCGACTCAGTGTGCCCAGGTCCAACGCAGCTTCGATGGTGGGGCCGGCATCGGCTGCGTGCACATGCACCTGCGCGACTGTCCGATCGCCCACGATGACGACGCTATTGCCGAGGTCCGACAGACTACGCCGAAGGTCGTCAAGTCCAGGGGCGGTAGCTCCGGTCAACGCGTACATGACTTCATACTCGGCGGACGCGCGTCCGCGTGCGGGAGCGGAGGGTAGCGGCCGGTCGGCGGGCAATGCCAGCGGCTCGGCTCTCGGTCCGCCCAGCACCTCGACGAGGACGTCGACGAGGAGGACGAATGCCTGCCCGCCGGCGTCCACGACCCCTGCACGGGCCAGAACCTCCAGCTGCTCAGGCGTACGCGCCAGAGCTGCTCGGGCTGCTGACTGCGCCACTCTGGCGACGGCCAGTGCATCATCGACATTCGACAACGCTGCGGATTCGGCGGCTTCGGCGGCTTTCTCGGCAACTGTGAGAATCGTGCCGGCGACCGGTCGGGCCACGGCGCGGTTCGCGGCCGTAGACGCCGTCCTCAGGAGCACGCCGATCAGCGATCCCCGAGACATCGACCGTAGCTGCGGATAGCCATGCTGAAACGTTCGGCAGACGCTGGTGAACATCTCTGCCACGATTGCGCCGCAGTTGCCGTGGGCAGACAAAATCGCAGCCGAGACCAAGGCGTCGAGCTGCCGGCCAACCTTCGGCGCCCCTGGAGGCGAGTGGTTTACGGTCGACTTGTCCTGAGCAGGCAGAGCCTTCGAGAGACCAGAGAGCGTCAGGTCCACGTTGGTTCCCGTGTCGGAGTCGGACACCGGAAAGACGTTCATCGCATTCAGCGCCGGCGCCGAATCAGCGATGATGGTCCGAGCACGGCGGAGCCAGACGGTCAGCGCCTGCCACACGAGGCCAACCCTATCCAGCTTGCTTCTCATCCTCGCCGTGATTGGTCAGCCGTCGCAGCGCTCGGGTACGATTTCTCGGTTGCCCCGAGGTGGGCCTCAGATCGCAATCGAGTGGAAGTGAACTCCAGTGGCAGCCGTATGTGACATCTGCGGAAAGGGACCGGGCTTCGGCCACAACGTGCCCTGGTCGAAGAAGAAGACCAATCGGCGCTGGGATCCGAATATTCAGCGGGTGCGGGCCACTGTCGCCGGCAGTCCGAAGCGCCTGAACGTCTGCACCTCCTGCATCAAGGCAGGCAAGGTCACTCGATAGCGACTCCAGAGACGCCGACTTCCGCACCTGCTCCCGGCCTCTGGCCGCGCGACTCACTGGTCCAGACGCCGCCGCGCCATCGACGACGCGCGCACGACGTTTAGGTTTCGATCACCACTGGAATGATCATGGGCCGGCGGCGGTGGGTATCGCTTACCCAGCGCCCGAGCCGGCGCCGGACCACCTGCTGCAGTCGGTAGAAGTCGTCGACTCCCTCGGCCAACGCCTCTTCGATCGCCGTCGTGATCAGCGGCCGTACCGGGTCGAAGACCGAATCGTCCTCGGCGAAGCCGCGGGCATGGATGTCGGGCCCGCTCACGATCCTGGAGGCATGCGTGTTGACGACCACCACGACGGAGATGAAGCCCTCCTCGCCGAGGATCCGCCGGTCGGTCAGCGACGCCTCGGAGATGTCACCGACTGTGGTTCCGTCCACGAAGATGTAGCCGCTGTCGACCTTGCCGACGATCCGAGCGACACCTCTCTGCAGGTCGATCACGGAACCGTCTTCGGCGATAATGGTCCGGTCTCGCGGCACTCCGGTGGCCACAGCAAGTTCACCGTTGGCGATCAGATGTCTGGCCTCGCCGTGGACCGGCAACACGTTGCGCGGTCGCACGAGGTTGTAGCCGAAGAGCAACTCGCCGGCGCTGGCGTGTCCGGACACGTGCACCAAGGCATTTCCCCTGTGCACGACATGAGCCCCGAGCTTGCTGAGACCGTTGATCACCCGATACACCGCGCTTTCGTTGCCGGGGATGAGCGAACTGGCCAGCACCACGGTGTCTCCCGCCCGCAAGGTGATCACCGGGTGATCGCGGTTCGCCATCCGGGACAAGGCGGAGAGCGGCTCACCCTGAGATCCGGTAGAGATGATCACCACCTCATCCGGTCGGTGATCCTCGATGTCGCGCAAGTCGATCAGGGTGTCGCCAGGCACCCGGAGGTAGCCCAGATCTCGGGCCACAGCCATGTTTCGCACCATGGAGCGCCCGACGTAGACGACCTTGCGGCCATGCGTAACGGCAGCGTCCATGATCTGCTGGACCCGATGGACGTGTGAGGCGAAGCACGCCACGATGATCCGTTGACGGCTACGCGCGAAAACCCGGTCCAGTGCCGGTGCGATGTCGCGTTCCGGCGTGGTGAATCCGGGGACCTCCGCGTTGGTCGTGTCGACCAGAAACAGATCCACGCCTTCCTGCCCGAGGCGGGCAAAGGAACGCAGGTCGGTGATCCTGTTGTCCAGGGGCAGCTGATCCATTTTGAAGTCGCCAGTGTGGAGAATCGTTCCGCCTGGCGTTCGCACCATTACCGCGAGGGCGTCCGGAATGGAGTGATTCACCGCCAGGAATTCGACATCGAATGCGCCGAACCGTATCCGCTGCAGATCTGTTACTTCGCGCTGTTTGGTGCCACGGATCCGATGCTCACGGATCTTCTCCTGGACCAGGGCAAGGGTGAGCTTGGAGCCGACCAGAGGAATATCAGGGCGCTGTCGCAGCAGGTACGGCACCGCACCTATATGGTCCTCATGGCCATGGGTCAGAACCAGCGCTACTACGTCAGCCAACCGGTCCATGATGGCGTCCAGGCCCGGCAGGATCAGGTCGACCCCAGGATGATCGTCTTCTGGGAAGAGCACGCCGCAGTCGATCAACAACAGCTGGCCGCGGTACTCCAGAACGGTCATGTTGCGACCGATGTCGCCCAGGCCGCCGAGAGGGATCACTCGAACTGCGTCGCCACCCAGTGGCGGAGGAGGCTTCAAACTGCTGGCAGCCACGGGCGAAAGGCTATCCCGCGATCGCCGGACGAGGCGTTGGTGTCGCAGCCGAGCATGCAAGAAGTCCGTGAGTACCTGCTCGGGGGGTCAGGTAATCACGGACTTCCATTTAATAATCCTCGACAGTGACCGCGAACCAAGGTATCGCCACGTGTGATCTAGGTCACATCCGCTGTTGGTTACCATCGCATATCGTGGCGGACGCTTTGGGCAGCTCGGGGCGTAACTCCGCCAGCGAGTCGGTGCGGCTCGCCTGGCCGAGTGAAGCGGGCGGGATCGCGGAGCTGCAGCGACGTGCCTGGAGCAGTCAACCACCCGAGATTGCCGAGGCCCTGTTGGGCTCCATCGACGCGATCAGTATGGCGGAGGCCTGGCAGGCAGCCATCGAGCGGCCTCCGCAGGCTCGGTGTCGCGTTCTGGTAGCGGTAGAGAATGGAAGGCTTGTCGGTTTCGCGACGACCGTCCCAGGCCAAGACGCCGATCTCGATGACGCCGATGACGGGCAACTGGAAGAATTGGAGATCGATCCTCAAGCGCAGCGTCGCGGGCATGGTTCAAGACTTTTGAACGCCTCCATCGACACCCTTCGGGCGGACGGCTTCCGCCGTGCCGTTTGCTGGATCTCTGCGGCGGACGACGCACGCCGCACGTTCCTCGTCGACGCCGGTTGGGCCACGGATGGCAGCTGGCGGGAGATCGGCAGCGACGAGGGGGTCGTGAGACTGAAGCAAGTGCGTCTGCACACTGACCTGGGCTGACCTCAGGCTTGCAACGGCACATCGTCGGCGGCCACACCGATGCGTAGCCCGTCGGCTTCCGCTGCGACCGACGTCGCTGCCAGTCCCAGCGGCAGGCCCTTCAGCGGAATCGGTTTGATGACTGTCCCGAGCAGCGCCGTCGCGGCGAAGTCGGGCAGATCGACGTCCGCAACCTTGATCGTGGGATCGGCGAGCGTGATGCTCTGCTCGCCTCGCTCCAACCGAGGTAGTCCGGTGATCTGCGCAACGACCTTGGCTCCGAGCAGGGTCGTCGTGGTCTCCATCCGGATCCGGCCCTCGCCGGCGTAGGACAGCGGGACCGTCGCAGCACGCTCGAGAACCGAATAGTCGACCAGTGCCGTGCCATCGGCGTGGGACGCGGTCATCGTCTCGAACCAGTCGGTTGTCATGACATCAGTGAGGAGAAGATCAAGGTGCGCCACCGCCAACGCGTTGTCACCGGTGAGGCCGAGATCATCTGCGACCACACGCATCTGGCGGACATGGCGCGCTGCGACCTGGCTCAGAAAAGGAAATCCGTCAATGCTGACGTCTGGTTCGCCGGCAGTAGCCAGGGCGATCTGCAGGTTCTCTGCGGCCTGGCGTTCGATTCTCTGCTGGGCCCAGCGATCCGCGCCGTAGAGTCCGGCCGCAAAGAGGCCGGCGAGCAGCACGACGATGGCCAGGACGGTCAGCGCCGAGCGGTGCCGCCTCTCCATAGCACCGACTCACAAACCCAGGATCTCGTCGATGCCGAGACTCAGCCCGGGTCTGGAGCTTACGGCGCGCACAGCCGCAATCACGCCAGGCATGAACGAGACCCGATCGAGCGAGTCATGGCGGATGGTGAGCGTCTCACCTTCTGCGCCGAAGAGCACCTCCTGATGCGCGACCAGCCCCCGTAGTCGCACACCGTGCACCCGGATGCCGTCGACTGACGCACCCCGGGCACCGGGCAGTTCCTGCACGGTGGCGTCGGGCGATGCCGGCAGGCCGGCGGAGACCCGGGCGGCGGCGACCCGTCGAGCAGTGGTCGCGGCCGTACCGGAAGGGGCGTCCGCCTTGCCGGGGTGATGGAGCTCGATGATCTCGATGCTTTCGTAGAACCTGGCCGCCTGCTCGGCGACATGCATCATCAGCACTGCACCGATGGAGAAATTGGCGGCAATCAAGACGCCGACGTCAGCGCGTTCGGCCAATTGACGACGTATAAGGTCGTATTTCTCATCGGTGAAGCCGGTGGTCCCGACCACCGCGTGAATGCCGTGGTCGATGCACCAGGCGAGGTTCTCCATCACCGCATCTGGATGGGTGAAGTCGACGGCCACGTCCGCGGCCTCAGCCGCTGCCCTGTCGTCGCCGAGGTCCAGGGCGGCAACCAACTGCAGGTCTCCGGCCACTTCCACCGCCCGGCACACTTCGGCGCCCATCCGCCCTCGGGCCCCGAACACAGCGACCTTCACGTCTTGGGCCACGACATTCCTTCCTCCACGCCCGGGCCCGCGTCCTGAGCCTGCCGCAGGGCAAACCTACTCTGCTGGCCGCAGGGTGTTCGGGTCGACAGCCCAGGTACGCCGGCTCGTAGAGGCCTAGGACACGTCCCTGGGCGACTCACAGCAGGCGATTCGAAAGGCCAGCTGCCGGGAAGCGCTGCGGCAGGTCCTCACTGGTCAGAGCCCCGCTCGCAGGACAGGACCGGTACTCCGACTGGCGGGGACATCTCTGAGTGGGTCGGACAACTGGCCCCGAGCAATAGCGGAATTCAGACCGACGCGGGTTCTTCGACCACCGGAATAAGTGACAGCTTGCCTCGATCGTCGACCTCGTTGATCTCCACCTGGATCTTCTGGCCGACGGTGACCACGTCCTCCACGTTCTCCACCCGCGACCCACCAGCGAGTGGCCGCAGCTTGGAGATGTGGAGCAGGCCGTCCTTGCCGGGAAGCAGCGAGACGAATGCACCGAAAGCGGTGATCTTGACTACCGTGCCCAGGTAGCGCTCGCCCTTCTCCGGCGTGGTCGGATTGGCAATCCCGTTGATCATTGTCCGGGCCGCCTCGGCCTTGTCGCCGCTGTCAGCTCCGACGTAGATCGTTCCGTCGTCCTCGATCGTGATCTCTGCACCCGTGTCGTCCTGGATCTGGTTGATCACCTTGCCCTTGGGGCCGATGACTTCACCGATCTTGTCGACGGGAATCTTCAGCGTGATGATCCGTGGCGCATAGATGCTCATCTCGTCCGGCGCATCGATGGCCTCACTCATCACATCGAGCACCGTGTCACGGGCCACCTTGGCCTGCTCCAGGGCACCAGCCAGCACCGAGGCCGAAATGCCGTCGAGCTTGGTGTCCAGCTGCAGCGCGGTGATGAAGTCGCGCGTGCCGGCGACCTTGAAATCCATGTCTCCGTAGGCATCCTCGGCGCCCAGAATGTCGGTGAGCGCTACATAGCGGGTCTCATCGTCAACTGTGTCGGACACCAGACCCATTGCGATACCGGCGACCGGGGCACGGAGCGGCACACCGGCATTCAGCAGGGCGAGCGTCGAGGCACACACCGAACCCATGGAGGTGGATCCATTCGAGCCGAGAGCCTCTGAGACCTGACGAATCGCGTACGGGAACTCTTCTCGGTTCGGCAGCACGGGCACCAGCGCCCGTTCCGCCAGCGCGCCGTGTCCGATCTCGCGACGCTTGGGCGAACCCACCCGGCCGGTTTCTCCCGTCGAGTATGGCGGGAAGTTGTAGTTGTGCATGTAGCGCTTCGTGGTGTCCGGCGCCAGCGTGTCCAGTCTCTGTTCCATGCCCAGCATGTTGAGCGTCGTAACACCCAGGATCTGGGTTTCGCCGCGCTGGAAGAGGGCTGAGCCGTGCACGCGCGGGACGACGCCGACCTCTGCTGACAGTGTGCGAATGTCCGACAAACCGCGGCCGTCGATCCGCACCCAATCACGAAGGATGCGCTGCCGGACCACCTTCTTGGTCAACGCACGGTACGCACCGATCAACTCCTTCTCACGGCCCTCGAACTGGCCGCCGAGCTGCTCCAGCAGGCGACCCCGCAGGGCATCGGTCTCCTCCTCGCGTCGGTGCTTGTCGCCGATCGACATGACCTCGGTCAACTCGGCGGTGACGGCGGCGGAGACCGCGTCGTACACCTCGTCGGAATAGTCCAGTAAGACCGGAAACTCGGCTGTGTTTTTCGGGAACCTGGCTGCCAGCTCGGCCTGAGCGTCACAAAGAGCCCGGATGAACGGCTTGGCGGCCTCCAGACCGGCCGCCACGACGTCCTCAGTGGGCGCTGTCCTACCGTCGGCAACCAGATCCAGCGTGTGCTCAGTCGATTCGGCCTCGACCATCGAGATCGCGACATCACCAGTGCTGGTGACCCGGCCCGCCACGACCATGTCGAAGGTGGCCTCCTCCAGCTGGCTGACGTCGGGGAAGCCGACCCACCGATCACCGATGAGAGCAATACGCACGCCGCCGACCGGACCACTGAACGGCAGACCGGCCAGCTGGGTCGACAGCGATGCCGCGTTGATGGCGACGACGTCGTACATCTTGTTGGGATTGAGCGCCATGACGGTCACGACAACCTGGACCTCGTTGCGGAGGCCCTTGACGAAACAAGGCCGCAGCGGGCGGTCGATCAGTCGGCAGGTGAGGATCGCGCCCTCCGAGGGGCGGCCCTCGCGCCGGAAGAAGCTGCCAGGGATGCGGCCTACCGCATACATGCGCTCCTCGACGTCGACCGTGAGCGGAAAGAAGTCGAGAGCGTCGCGAGGCTTGGACTGCGCGGTGGTGGCGGACAGCAACATGGAGTCACCGTCCAGGTAGACGGTCGCCGAACCGGCGGCCTGCCGAGCCAGCAGGCCCGACTCGAAACGGACGACATGGCGACCGAGGTCGCCGTTGTCGATAACGGCTTCAGTGAACTGAAGGTCGGGTCCCTCCACGGGAACTCCTGTTCTGCCGACCGGATTGTCGGCGGTTGCGGATCGCATCCGCACACCAAGGGACTCCGGTGATCGGGCGTCCACTACGGCCTCGACCTCCGGCGCCATGAGGCGCTTCCCCCGGTTCCCAGGCCGGTCTTCGATCGAGGTCCGCGGGGGCGGCCGCAGCCGCTTCCCGAAAACCACTACCGAGGACCGAGCCGTTCGGCGGTCGAGCTGTGCGGGGATGCAATCTGTACGAGATTGACTATGAAGTTGTGGTCTGAAAGAAGAAATCGGCGGCCACCCACAGCTCCGAGGAGAGGCAGAGGACCGCCGGCTGCATCAACGGCGTAGGCCGAGACGCTCGATCAATGATCGATACCGTTCGATGTCGGTCTTGGCGACATAGTTGAGCAGTCGTCGGCGCTGACCGACCAGCAGCATCAAGCCACGCCGACTGTGGTGGTCGTGCTTGTGCTCCTTGAGGTGCTCGGTCAGGTGCGAGATTCGTCTGGTCAGGATCGCGACCTGGACCTCCGGAGAACCGGTGTCACCCTTGCTGGTGGCGTACTCGTCGATGATCTTCTTCTTTGCTGCAGCGTCAATCGACACTCAGTTCTCCTCTCGGTTTCCCGCTGCGCGGCGCCCCCGGTGCCCGTCCGGGCGGTTCACGCGGGGCGTGGGTGGGAGCTCTTGGATGTCCGCGGCCGATCAAACGGCGGCCCCTAGGCTACCAGCGCCCGCTAGCTTGGAGCCAATTGGCGCTTCTGACCCAATTGGCGCCTCTAACTTCAGGGTCGGACCGGGTAGTCCACGGTAGGTGGGGCGACCGTCACGGAGCCATCCGCCGCGAAGGCCACTTCGCTGAGCCAGAGATTGCGCCCGGGCACCTCCGTACCTACGGCGTCGGGCGGCCAGGCGTGGTAGAGCATCCACACCTTGCCGGACTTTCGGACCAGGGCACAATGGCCCGGACCGGCAGCGACATCGTTTGTAGCCAGGATCGGTTCTGGGGTCTTCGTAAATGGTCCGAGTGGGCTGTCGGCGATCGCATGGCCGATCGCGTACTCGGAAGAATCGAAGCGGTTCGCGGAGTAGAAGAGGTGAAACTTCCCGTCCTCCTCCCAGACGAAGGGCGCCTCCACCAGGGCGCCTTCCCACGGCAGGTCCTGCTTGAAGAGGCGCTTGGACCGGCCGACCAGTTTCGTGCCGCTGCTGTCGAGCTGCTGCACCGATATGTAGGTGTCCGCACCGATGGCGTTGCCATCGTTCTTCCAGTACAGATACCGCTTGCCGTCGGACGCGGTGAAAGCATCGGCATCGATGGACCCGCCGGCGTTCGGCTGGCAAACCAGCGGTTTCCGGCTTCGGTCGAGGTACGGACCGGGCGGCTCCTCACCTAGCCCCACGCCGATGCACTGCACATGCTCCTTGGTGGCGGCGGTGGTGTAGTAGAGCACGTATCCGCTTCGGTTCTTCGCGACCTCCGGAGCCCAGACCTTGCCTGGATCGGACCAGTCCGGGAGTTCCGGCAGCGCATCCTCGCCTTGCTCCCAGCGGATCAGGTCCCTGCTGCTAAGGGTCTGCACATTGCTGCCCTGCCCATTGGTCGCAAACGCCCAGTACGTTCCCGACTTGGCCACGACCACGGGATCAGGGAAGTTTCCGTCGTACACCGGGTTCTGGAAGCCGCCGGCTGGGCCCGAGCCGGTGGAGCTGGACGGACTGTTCGAGGGTGCGGCAGGTGAGGTTCCGCTGGTCGTAGGACCAGCGCTACAGGCGACCAGGACGGCCAAAGCCCCGACGACTGCGACCGTTGACCACCGCCGATCGGGTCTCATGACGTGGTCCTGCACGGCGGGACGGAAACGCCGACCGAGGTCGCTCAGCCCTTGATGCCGCTGCTGGCGACACCCTCGATGACATAGCGCTGCACGAAGATGTAAAGGATCAGCACCGGCACCGCGGCAACGGCCGCGCCGGCCATCATCACCGCGTAGTCGATCGTGTAGGAGCCCTGAAGTTTGCTCAAGCCCACCGGGAGGGTAAGCCGCTCCGGTGAGAACAGCACGTAGATGGGCCAGATGAAGTCGTTCCAGTTGGTCAAGAATGACAATATGGCCAAGGTCACCAGCGCCGGTCGCGCGTTCGGCAGGACGATCGAGAAGAAGATCCGCCAGGAACTGGCGCCATCGATCCGAGCGCTCTCCTCCAGCGCGATCGGGATTGTGGTGAAGAACTGCCGCATGAAGAACACCCCGAAAGCCCCCGCAGCACCGGGCACGATCAGAGACAGGAGCGTGTCCAGCCAACCGAGCTGATTCAAGATCAGGAAGTTCGGCATCAGGAAGATGAAACCGGGGACGAACAGGGTCGCGATGATCATTCCGAAGATCAACTTCTTGAACGGGAACTCCATCCGGGCCAACGCATAACCGGCCATCGAGCAGACCACCAACACCAGCAAGGAATGGGCCGTTGCCGCGATCATGGAGTTCAGCAGCCAAATCAGCACCGGGTTGGTCTTGTCGGAGAACAGCGTTTGGAAGGCCGAGAGTGTCGGGTCCTGTGGGAACAAGGTTGGTGGTACCGAGCGGGCTTCCACACCGCTCTTGAAGGCGGTGATCAGCATCCACACCAGCGGTCCGATGAAAATCAGAGCGAGCAGCACCATCACGACCCAGAACAAGGGATTGGTCCGCTTCAGCCGACCGCGACGGCCATTCGTCGCGTTCAGCGTCGTGCCGGTGGTGTCCGTTACCGGCGCCGGACCGGCGGATCCACCCGGTGTCGCCGTTGGCTGGGCTGAGGTAGTCACGCCTTCTCCCGCGTCAGGTAGAAGTTGATCAGAGAGACGATGCCGAGGAATACCGCCAGTACGTAGCTCATCGCGGCCGCTTCACCCATCCGGTACTGCGATAGGCCGCGCTGGGTGATCTCGATGATCGCAGTTCGCGTCGAGTCCGCCGGACCGCCATTGGTGATCAGAAGGGCCTGCCCGAACATGTTCGCACTGGCCAGGAGCGTGACCGTGATAACGAAGATCAGCACCGGTCGAAGGCCCGGTACGGTGATGAAGCGAAACTGCTGCCAGATCGACGCACCGTCGATCGAGGCTGCCTCGTACTGCTCGGCGCTGATGTCGGCGAGGCCGGCGAGATAGATGATCGCATTGAACCCGATGGTCCACCAGATGGTGACCGCCACCAGGGATATCCAGGCCCACGGCTGATCGGTGATCCACGGCACGTCTCCGTCAAGGCCAAACAGCTTCAGGATCCCGTTCACCACCCCGAAGGACGGGTCGAGCATGTAGCGCCACATGAGGCCGATGACTGCCACACCGAGCACGTACGGGGCGAAGAAGACCGCCCGGAAGAATGTCCGGCCGGGAAACTTCCGGTTGAGCAGTACCGCCAGGACCAGCGGAATGGCGACCAGGAACGGGACGCTAGCCACGGTGAAGATCGCCGTCGCCCGCATCGAGTGCCAGAACGGTAC
>DATFQP010000411.1:0-7965 GCA_035264145.1 Propionibacteriaceae bacterium | reverse complement strand
GGAACTGCTCCCAGGCGAAGTCCGTACGTGCAATGAGTCGGCCGCGCTCGTCGTGAACCTCATACTGCGGCTCTGGAGACGGTATGCCTGATGTCAGGAAACCCACCCGACTTCGGGACTCGCCCGGACTCTCACTGCGTCCGTCAAGAAACCTGATGACGCGTCTGGCTTGGACAACACCGGGCCAGCGCCGCATCCGCAGTAGGCCGTCCTCAACTTCAACACGCGAAAGTCCTAGACGAAGTGCCGCATCTCCGCTGACCACCGCCTGTTCGAAGCTCAGCGATCGCGCCAGGTCAGCAACCGTACGGGGCAGCGTGGTGACCGATATCCCATCGATGACGGCAACCTCACTTGCATCGAGGGATGCGGCATGCAGCTGGATGGCCGATCGTGCCTTGCCGCCTGGAATCTCGGCGCGCGTCAGCTGAACCCGTATCAACGGGGTGGCGAACAACGGCAGTCCGTGGAGCACTGCTGCTGATACATGGCTGACGACAGCGTCGGGCGCGACTAGCGGGAACGTGGCACGTACCAGACGGTGGTGCTGCTCGATTGGGTCCGGTGATTCAGTCTGGGCCGGTCCGTAGCATCCGCGCCTGATCCGCGTCAGGTCGCCTGTCCGTACCAGCCTGGACAGCTCACCAGGGGTGTAGCCGTCATCACGGAGCTCGCTGGTTCGTCGAAGAAATTCCACGTCTCAAACGCGACCACGAACCGGCGGCGCACGGAGCCGGTCGGTCAGATCTGTGGATGGGGAGGAGTCCCAAGCCGTCCTGTGGACAGCGCGGCGTCCGCCACCGTGCCCTTCCGACTTCGAGCCAGGTTGGCATTCGTCGAGCCCGTTCCTAGGGGCTCGAGAAAGCCCGACGGGGCTCAAAGTCGGAAGTTACGGGCTCAAGGAATGCCCCCGAGGCTCAAAGTCCGAAGTTACGGCCTCGAGGAAGCCAGGCGGGGCTCAAAGTCGGTATTACAGGCTCAAGGAGCACCGGCCGGGCTCCCAGTCCGGAGTTACGGGCCGGAGGAGTGGTTGCCGGGGTCGAGTCCCGAATAGGAGCGGTGAGATCTAACCCGGTCAACCGCGGAGGTGACGGCCTTGAGGGAGGCGGTGACGATGTTGGGGTCCATGCCAACACCCCAGGCGACCTGACTGTCCTCGCCGGAGCCGACCTCGCACTCCACGTACGCGGCGGCGAGGGCGTCTCCACCGGCGGACAGAGCATGCTCGGAGTAGTCAAGGACGCGGACCGGGAAGCCAAGGGGCGAGATGGCGTCGACGTAGGCCGACACCGGCCCGTTGCCCTCGCCCGTGATTTCCTGGCGCCGGCCGTCGACGCTCACGGTCGCGTTGACGGAGTCGATCTGCCCCGTCCCGGTTGCACTAGTGACGCTGACCAGTTCCAGCGGCGTCTCGCGACCCAAGTACTCAGTGGAGAAGATCGACCAGAGTTCGGCCGGCGTCACCTCACCGCCGCCGGCGTCGGTTCGCGCCTGCACCACCTGAGAGAACTCGATCTGCAGTCGACGAGGCAGGTCGAGGTTGTGCTCGGACTTCATGATGTAGGCCACGCCGCCTTTGCCCGACTGAGAGTTGACCCGGATCACGGCCTCATAAGTGCGGCCCACGTCGTACGGATCGATAGGCAGGTACGGCGCCTCCCAGGCAATCTCGCGGACGCTGATGCCCTGCTCCTTCGCCCGGACCTCGAGGTCCTCCAAGCCCTTCTTGATCGCATCCTGGTGGCTGCCGGAGAAGGCGGTGTAGACCAGATCTCCCGCGTACGGATGGCGCGGGTGAACCGGCAGGTTGGTGCAGTACTCCACCGAGCGACGGATCTCGTCGATATCGGAGAAGTCGATCTTGGGGTCGATTCCTTGTGAGAACAGGTTCATGCCCAAGGTGACCAGGTCGACGTTGCCGGTTCGCTCGCCATGACCGAAAAGGCAGCCTTCCACGCGATCTGCGCCGGCCATCAAGGCCAGCTCCGTCGCGGCCACCGCTGTGCCGCGGTCATTGTGCGGATGCAGCGAGATCGCGACGTTCTCCCGGTTGTGCACATGCCGGCCGAACCATTCGATGAGGTCGGCGTAAGTGTTCGGGGTGCACATCTCCACCGTCGCCGGCAGGTTCAAAATGATCTCACGACCCGTGGCCGGCTGCCACACATCCATCACCGCGTTGCAGACCTCGACGGCGAACTCCGGCTCGGTGCCGGTGAAGATCTCGGGCGAATACTCGTATCCGAATTCGGTGTCGCCGAGGTACTGCTCCCCGTACTTCATCACCAGCTCGGTGCCTCTCGTCGCCAGCGCCATGCACTCAGCTCGGTCAACATGGAACACCACGCGACGGAAGAGCGGTGCTGTCGCGTTGTACATGTGGATCGTCGCCGTCTTGGCACCGACGAGCGACTCGGCCGTCCGCTCGATCAGGTCTTCCCGAGCTTGGGTCAGTACCGAGACCGTCACGTCGTCGGGGATCTTGTCACCCTCGATCAGCTGACGCACGAAATCGAAGTCGATCTGGCTCGCCGACGGAAAGCCGATCTCGATCTCCTTGTAGCCCATGCGCACGAGCAACTCGAACATCTTGTGCTTGCGGGCCGGCGTCATGGGGTCGATCAGTGCCTGGTTGCCGTCCCGCAGGTCGGTGCTGAGCCATCGGGGCGCGGACGTGATGCGCTTTGTCGGCCAGGTCCGGTCCGGCAGGTCGACGGGGGTGTAGGCGCGGTATCGCCCGTACGGCATGGCGCTGGGCTGTTGCACCGGCACCGATTGCACCCGGGTGCCGAATTCATTGCGCCCGGACGACGGGCTAACAGGATTAGAGGTTGCGATCTCGCGCCCTGAGGGTGCCGAAGCGCTGGGGTTGGAACTGGTCATTGTCATCCTCGCTGGCTGATTCGGGTGGGCGAGCACGCGCAGACTCCGCAGCGAGGATGCCCGCCCTTAGGAGGCCTCGCTGCGGCAGCGAAGGAGGAGCAGCGCGTAGAAGCGCAGGACTCCGGGCTTGACCACGTGGTCACTGTAGCCCAGGCGGCTAGTCGACGCCAAGCGCACCGCGACCACCGAAAACCCCTGGCGTGACCCCGGTGAATCGGTGCACCCTGGTGGAATGCCATTCGTACGGGTCGAGCCGGGTGATCGCCAAGCCATCCAGTCGATTACCGACATCTTCAACGCGGCGCGCCCGGTGGATGACCCCGACAGCCCACCGGCGATCGCCGAACTGGTCGCCGCCGATGTCGAATTCGGTTGGGACATGAATCCCGCCACCTACTTTCTCTACACCCCTTCGGACGGCGAGGCGCCCGCCGGAGTGCTTTCCCTCGAGATGCCGAAGCATGACAACCTCCAGCTCGTCTGGGCAAACCTGACCGTTCGTCCCGACCTTCGTCGACGAGGACACGGCTCCGAGTTGCTGAACGAGGCCCTGCATGTGACCAAGGACGCAGGTCGGGCGATCGTCTGGGCGGGCGTCGCCGAAGATGATCCGGGTGGCCAGGCGTTCGTTGAGAAATTCGGCTTCCGCTACGCCAGCCACGACGCGCGGCGGCGGCAACGATTGGCCGAGGTCGACTATGCCGAGATCGACCGGCTGTACGCTCAGGCTGTCGAGGCGGCCTCGGACTACCGCATCGAGCGGCTCACTCCTCCCGTCCCCGAAGGAGTGCTGGCCGAACTGGTTGAGGTCACTGCGGCGATCAACGACGCGCCGGCCGGGACCCTCACCTACGAAGATGAGGTCTTCGACACAGCCCGACTTCGTGACATTGAGACGGCCCGGCAGAAGCGTGGAGACATCCTCTACCGGGTGGTGGCGCGTCACCGGGGCACCGGGAAGATCGGTGGCCACACTCAGGTGGTCTTCAATCCGCTCGAGCCAACCCTCGGACACGTCGGCGACACGGCGGTCGCCCGGGCTCATCGAGGACACCGTCTCGGCATGCTCCTCAAGATCGACATGATGCGCTGGCTCGCCGACGAGCAGCCCCAGCTGGAGACCATCGAAACCTGGAACAACGTCGACAACCGCTACATGATCAACGTCAACGAGGCTATCGGTTACCGGCTCTCCAGGGTCTACAACTCCTACGAATTGAAGCTCGACGAGGCGGCCGGTTACGGCGCGAACCAGAAGGTGGTTCAGCCAGCGGTCTCCTGAGCGTCAGAAACCCAGCCGGTTGAGGTGCTTGGGGTTTCGCTGCCATTCCTTCAGCACCTTGACCCGCAGGTCGAGGTAGATCGGAGTGCCCAGCAGCGCCTCGATCTGCTGCCGCGCCGCGGCGCCGATCTCCTTCAGTCGGGAGCCACGATGGCCGATGAGAATGCCCTTTTGGGAGTCGCGCTCGACGATCATGGACGCGAACACGTCGAGGAGTGGGGTGTTCGCGGCGCGGTCGGCCCGAGGCCTCATTTCGTCCACACTGACCGTGATGGAGTGCGGCAACTCCTCGCGCACACCGTCGAGCGCTGCTTCCCGGATCAGCTCGGCGACCAGCGTTTCCTCTGGCTCGTCGGTCAATATCCCGTCGGGGTACAGCTGTGGGCCCTCCGGGAGCAATCCGGTCAGCACCTCGGTCAGGACGTCCAGTCGATCCTTATTGACCGCGGAGACCGGCACGATGTGTGCCCAGTCGATGCCGTGCTTCGCTTCCAGTGCGGCGATGCTCAGCAGATGTTCGGCCAACTGGTTCGGGGAAGCCAGATCCGACTTGGTGGCGATGGCCACCAGACTCGGCGTCCTCGGCAGGGCAGCGATCTCGCCGACCAGGTAGTTGTCTCCCGGCCCGACACGCTCGTTGGTTGGGAGGCAGACGCCGATCACATCCACCTCGGTCCAGGTGCCGCGGACAAGTTGGTTGAGGCGCTCGCCGAGCAGCGTACGGGGCCGGTGCAGGCCGGGTGTGTCTATGACGATCAGCTGCGCATCCGGGCGGGAGACAATGCCCCGAATCGCGTGTCGGGTGGTCTGCGGTTTGGCTGACGCGATCGCGATCTTGCTGCCCACCAGAGCGTTGGTCAACGTCGACTTGCCGGCGTTCGGACGGCCAACGAAAGAGGCGAAACCGGAGCGGAACGGGCCGTGCCCAGAGGTTGTCGAAGGCGGACCTTCAACGGGCCCCGGACGTGAACCTTCGACATGCTCAGGATGCGGATCCTCAAGCTCTGGGTGGGTCTCCACCATCAGGCCTCGATCACCGCTCGTACGGCACCAGCGGCATCCACAGACCAAACCGCCACATCGTCACCGGGCAGGTCGTTGATCAGGGCGAGATCTTCTTCACTTGGATGGGATTCGCCGACCAGGGCAACCGCTTCGAGACCCGGCGCTCCGGACGAGACCGCCATGGCGACAGCCACCGCTATGGCTGAGAGCTTCAAGTGCGGAAGGTCCACGGTTGCTCCCGCATAGGTGCGTCCGTCGGTGTCCCGAACGCACGCCGCTTCCGTTGCCTGCGACCGGGCCAGCGACGCACGGGCCAAAGTGATGATCTTGACATCCTCGGGATCGGTGGCTTGGAGGTTCTGGATCATGACCGGACCCTGGCTGTGAGGCCGGCGGCCGTGGTGCTCGCCCTGCCACCCGTCATGACGCCCGCAGAGCGGGGTCGGAGACCAATCCTGTCGCCGCCTCGGCACGCCGCGCCTCGTCGCTCCCGTCGGCGTCGATCCGGCTCACGATCACTGTGCCGATCCGGTTTCGACGCCCGGTGGACCGCTCGGCCACGAGTTCCAGCCCGCCGTATTTCACCACCGAGCCGGCAATGGGCACCTTGTTCAGCTGCTTTGCCATCAGACCGCCGACGGTCTCCACGTCCTCGTCATCGAGCTTCAGTCCGAACAGATCCCCCAGTTCGTCGACAGGCAGACGCGACGAAACCCGATAACGGCCCTCCGCGAGGTCTGTGATATCGCTGGTCTCCTCGTCGTACTCGTCCGTGATCTCACCAACGATCTCCTCGAGGATGTCCTCGATTGTGGCCATGCCGGCGGTGCCACCGAATTCGTCGACCACGATCACGACGTGCACGCGCTTGAGTTGCATCTCGCGGAGCAACTCGTCGATCGGCTTGGAGTCCGGACACCACACCGGCTTGCGCATCATCGAGCCCACCCGTTCGGAGCGCTGGGCATCCGGTGAGTCGTAGACCCGCTTGATCACGTCCTTGAGGTAGAGCACCCCAACGATGTCGTCCAGGCCGTCGCGGACGACTGGTATTCGACTGAAGCCGGACCGCAGAGCGAGCGACACCGCCTGGCGAAGGGTTTTATATTCCTCGATGAAGACCATGTCGGTACGGGGGACCATCACCTCTCGGACGATGGTGTCACCCAGGTCGAACACCGAGTGGATCATGCGCCGCTCACCTGATTCGATGACCTCGCTGGCTTCGGCCAGATCGACCAGTTCACGCAACTCCGCTTCCGTGGCGAACGGGCCGTCGGAAAAGCCCTTTCCCGGGGTCAGCGCATTGCCGATCATGATCAGCAGCCGAGGGAACGGTCCAAGCACAGAGGTGATGGCGAACAACGGCCCGGCCGAGGCGCAGGCGACGCGATCGGCGTGCTGGCGACCCAGCGTACGAGGCGCCACGCCCCAGAAGATGTAGGAGATAATGAACATCGAGCCGGCCGTGATCAACCCGGCCAGCCAGACCCGCTCGATCTGAGTGAACGCCACCTTGGCGACCAACACGATGGCTGAGATTTCGATCATGCTACGGACAAACAGCGCGGTATTGAGATAGCGCGGCAGGTCATCGAGCATGCTGCGCAGGCGGGCCGCTCCTGGCCGCCCGTCGTCGACGAGACGGTCGGCTCGCGCCTTGGCGAACAAATAGAGCGAGGCCTCCGCCGCGGCCAGCAGCCCGGCGGCGACCACAAGAATCAGGGCAATGCAAAGGAATACCCAGTCGTTCTCAGTCATCGAAGCACCTTCAAGGCGTCCGGTCGTTGTTCGGCCCAAGCATCGATGATCTTGTCCTTGAGGGCGAACATCTCCGCCTTCTCGGCAGGCTCGGCGTGGTCGAATCCCAACAGGTGCAACAGGCCGTGCACCAAGAGATACTCAGCCTCCTGGCTACTCGATCGGCCGTGCTGGTGCGCCTGACGCTCAGTAACTGCGGGACACAGGACGATGTCACCGAGCAGGCCTTCTGGCGGCTCCTCATCGTCAGTGGGTGGTCGCAGCTCGTCCATCGGAAACGACAGGACGTCGGTCGGACCCGTCTCTCCCATGTACTTCTCGTGGTAGGCGCTCATGGTCTGCTCGTCGACGAGCAGAATGGACAACTCTGCCTGGGGATGGATCCGGAGCTGACCAAGCGCAAAGGTCGCCAGCCGGACGAGGCCGGCACCGTCAGCGTCCAGACCCGACTCATTGTTGATGTCGACAGTCATCCGGCACCGTCTTGCGAGTCACGCCCGACCGGCGCGGGGCGCCGGCGCCGCGGTTGGCGCCGGCTGATCAGCCTCGAACCTGTCGTATGCGGCAACGATTCTGCCCACCAGCTTGTGCCGGACAACGTCGTGATTGGTCAGGTGACAGAAGGAGATGTCCTCGACGTTGTCCAGAATTCCCTGCACCACGCGAAGACCGCTCCGGGTGCCGCCGGGCAGGTCTACCTGTGTGATGTCACCCGTCACCACGATCTTGGAGCCGAATCCCAACCGGGTCAGAAACATCTTCATTTGCTCCATCGAGGTGTTCTGAGCCTCGTCCAAGATGATGAACGCGTCGTTCAGCGTCCGACCGCGCATGTACGCCAACGGCGCTACCTCGATGGTGCCGGCCGTCAACAGCCGCGGGATGGAGTCGGGGTCCACCATGTCGTGCAGGGCGTCGTACAGCGGACGAAGATAGGGATCGATCTTGTCGTTCAGGGTGCCGGGCAGGAAGCCGAGATGCTCACCGGCCTCGACCGCAGGACGGGTGAGGATGATCCGATTCACCTGCTTGTT
>DATFQP010000410.1:0-13787 GCA_035264145.1 Propionibacteriaceae bacterium | reverse complement strand
GAACGAGGCCATCGACACGATGTGGATCTTGATGGATCCCGCGGTCTACGACCGCCTTACCCGGCAGCGTCAGTGGACCAGCCGGCAATACCAGGAGTGGTTCGCCGGCTCGGCGTATCGGCTCTTGATCAGCGATCCTCCAGTGGGTTCGCACGACGATGACGAGGAGCACCGGTGAACCACCAAGATCACAGCACGAACAGCGAGCGCACGCCGCACGGTCAAATCGGTTATGTGCAGATTCCGGCGGTCGACATCGCCCAGTCCGCCGCCTTCTACGAGACGGTGTTCGGCTGGTCCACAGAGCTCACCGGCAGCTTCGAGGCGCCTGGGATGATCGGCCAATTCACGACGGAGCGAAGTCCCACTTCCACCGCCGGACCGGTCCTCTGGATTTCTGTTGCTGAACTGCGGCATGCGCTCACCGACGTCCTGGCATCCGGAGGCACCGTGCACGGGCGTCCAACGCTCGACAACGGCGAGCGTTGGCTCGTCGAAGTCGACGACCCCGCCGGGAACCGGATCGGCATCGTCGTTCCCGCCCGCCGGGCACAGCCGCAGACCATGATCGCCGTACGTGACATCGAAGCCTCCAGCCGGTGGTACCAGCAACTGCTCGGACTTCAGAGCGACCACGGCGGTGCGGAATACGAGCGGTTGCTCTCTGACGGCACCCTGGTCCTCCAGCTTCATCAGCGAGACACGGCTCACCACCACGGGCAGATCGGTGATCCGACGCGCGAGGTGGGGAACGGAGTGCTGCTCTGGTTCGGGGAGGTTTCCGCCTTCGACGACGTCGTCTCGCGAGCCGAGCAACTCGGCGCTCCCGTAGTTCGGCCGCCACACCGGAACCCACCCGAGGGGGAGGGCAACGGTCCGGGACACCGCGAGATCTGGATTTCTGATCTCGACGGATACACCGTGGTCATCGCCAGTCCAGACGGTGAGGCGTACGAGCTGAACTGATCAAGGTCAACGGCATCAAGGTCAACGGCAACCAACGGTCTGGCCCGTGGATCGGGAATCACGACCGGTGGCTGGGCGCCCGTGACCTCATAGCCTTGCTTCTGTGTACTGGGCGCTGGCGTCGATCTTGATCGCCGTCGCCATCTTCTCGGCCGGCGTCGCCCTCCTGCCGCGGCGCGCCGGCGGGAGAGGTTGGACCTTCGATTCGGTCCAACTGCGGGGCTTTCTTTACGTCGGAGCGGGCGCGATGGCCCTGCTGGCCCTGGCGGTGATCATCTTGGGGCGGACCCGAAGCAACAGCGGTGGGGCGGAAGCCCTGGCTGTGCTCGGCTTCTTCGGCTATGCGCTGTATCTTGGTGCGGCCACGCTGATCGTGCTCCTTGGCCAGCGGCGTGGGTGAGCGGTCAACGCCGCAGCACGCGGTGTACGGCGAGGCCGGTGGCTACCGCGCCCGCCGCCGCTCCCGTGGCGCCGGCTCCGACCAGCCCTAGTCGTACCGCCCTGCGGCCCGAGCGATAGTCACGGATCGCCCAGTCGTGCTCTTCAGCGTGCACCAGCAGGCGCCCGTCAGGATTGATTGCGCAGGGATGCCCCACAAGCGACAGCATCGGCAGGTCGTTGTAGGAGTCCGAATACGCCCAGCAGCGAGCCAGATCAAGTCCGTGTTCGTGGGCCAGTGCTCGTACGGCCTCCGCCTTGGCCGTGCCGTGCAGAAGCTCACCCTTCAACCGCCCGGTGTAGATACCGTCGTGGTGCTCGGCGGTGGTCCCAAGCGCGCCGGTCAAACCCAGCCGCGCCGCGATGATCCCTGCCACCTCGATGGGTGCGGCCGTGACCAGCCACACCTGATGACCGGCATCGAGATGCATCTGCGCAATGGCCCGGGTCCCCGGCCAGATCCGGTCGGCGATCGACTCCTCGTAGACCTCCCGTCCGACCTCCTCCACCTCGCTCACCCGCCGGCCGGCAATGAAACCCAAGGTGGCGCTGCGGGCGTCCTCGATGTGTTGCGGCTTCTCGCGTCCGACGAGCCGGAAGTAGACCTGCAGCCAGAGCCCTTTCAGGATCACCCGGGTCGGAAAGAAGTCGCGGCGATACAGCCCCTTCGCAAGATGAAAGAGCGACGCCCCTTGGATGACAGTGTTGTCCAAGTCGAAGAAGGCTGCCGCGACCGGATCGGCTTTGATCAGCGCTTCCGGCCTGGCCGATGCCGGTTCGTCAGCCAGCTCGGTGGCAGGCCCGGCGGCTGCCAAGGGGCTGGTCCGGTCGACCTCGACCGCCGACGCATCAACGCCGGGCAGCAACTCGACCTCATCGGTGGCAGCGGACACGTCCGGCGTCGACCGTCGCCTGCCGCGTCCCACCACGTCACAACCCTACGGTTTCCGATGCATGACGCCGATTGTCCGCCCGCCCGCACACGGTCATTTCAAGCCTGCGTAGGTTGATGGGCAGCCGGTTTCAAATGCCTGTGCCAGACTTTCACGCGTGGAGCAGCCGCAATCCACGGCCAACTCGGCCAGGTCGCCCTTCACCAACGTGGCTGAGCTGGTGGCAGTGCAAGCGGCTCAGCGCCCCCAGACGTGCGCCATCATCGAGCCCGGAACCGTACGCCGGGCACAGACCTGGTCTGAGCTCGACAGGCAGATCACCGCCGTGGCCGGCGGCCTCCTGGCTCACGGCTTGGTGGCTGGACACCGGGTTGCGCTATTGGGCCGGAACAGCATCGAGTTCGTGGTCGCGTACCTGGCGGCGCTCCGCGCCGGCTACGTCGCAGTACCCGTGAACACGCAGTCCACGGCGGAGGACGTGCACGCGATGTTGCACGACTGCGGGGCCCGGGTCATTTTCCTTTCACCGGATCACCCGTTGAGCAACTCCGACTTCGGCGGCGTCCACCTCGTTCCGCTGTCCCCGGAAGGACTCGGCGCTCTGGCCGAGACCGGGCGTGGCGAGGTCACGTCACCTCAAGATCGTGAAGCATTAGCGGTGCTGCTCTACACCGCCGGTACGTCCGGCCGGCCAAAAGCCGCCATGCTGACTCACCGGGCGTTGCTCAGCCACTTGGAGCAGGTCGGAACCTTCGCCATCATCGATCCGGAGACGACGATCGTCGCGATACTGCCGTTGTTTCACGTATACGGGTTGAACGCGGTACTGGGCGGCTGGCTGTACGGCGGTGCCCGGCTCCTGGTTGTGGACGGCATGACCGACGCCTTCTTCGACATCGTCCGAGACGAGGGTGTCACCAATCTGCCCGTTTCACCGGCTGTGCTGGCGCGAATCCTGGCTTCCGATCGGCTGGTGGATGGACTCGGTGACGTCACGACAGTGGTTTCGGGCGCCGCGCCACTAGGGGAAGATCTGCGGCTGACCTTCACCGCACGCACCGGCTTGAGAGTTGATCAGGGATACGGCTTGACTGAGGCAGGCCCCGGCGTATCGGCGACGTTGGGCGGACCGTTGCTCGGACACGGTCACGTCGGCCGCCCGTTGCCGGGCGTGGAAGTCCGGATCGGGAACGGGAGCGAACCCGGAGAACCGGGCGAGATCTTTATTCGTGGTGACAATCTGTTTTCGGGCTATTGGCCGTCAGGTAAGGGTGGCCCCGATGCCGGAGGGTGGTTCGGCACGGGTGACGTCGGTTATCTCAGCCGAAGCGACCTGTTCTTGGTCGACCGATCCCGCGAGTTGATCATCGTCAACGGATTCAATGTGTATCCGGCCGAGGTCGAGCAAGCCATCGCCGAACTGCCCGAGGTGGAGTCCGTGGCCGTGGTGGGCCGCCCCGATCTCCGGACGGGTGAGCAGGTTGTTGCCTTTGTGACCGGGAGCGCCATCACCGTGGATGCTGTTGAGGCGCACTGCGCGGTCCGGCTGGCCAAGTTCAAGCGGCCTCGCTTGGTCCGGATCGTCGAAGAGCTACCCCGAGGCGCCACCGGCAAGGTGCAGAAGGGCGTGCTTCGACACAGCCTGCTGGATGCGCTACCCGTACCAGCGGTAGGTGGCTGAAGGATGTCGATCACCAGTGATGAACCCAGGGTCGTCGTGCTGACCCGGCCGGGCTGTCACCTCTGTGAGGAGGCGATCAAGGTGATCGACGCCGTCTGCGCGGAGACCGGAGACTCCTACGAGGAGCGGAACGTCGAACGCGATCCGGAGCTCAAGCGACGCTACGGTGACGAGGTTCCAGTGACCTTCGTCGACGGTCGTCAACACGACTTCTGGCGGGTTGACCCCGACCGGTTGCGCGCAACGTTGCAGGCCTGACTGTATTTGTGCACCCCTTCACAAGCTCCTAGAGTGAAAGCAGCTTGGACTGCGCAGGGCCGTTGACCGAGGAGTTGCGTGACCGCCGCCGACACCCGACAGACCTCAGGCTCAGCCCTTCGACAGGCTCAGGACAGCGCCTTTGACGAACGTCAAGGCACCGATTCCGGCCAGCGGGCCGGTGGCATCCTCCGCGCTCTCGACACTGGCCCGAGCAAGGGGATACCCGACGCCACGATTGCCCGCCTGCCGGTGTATCTGCGGGTGCTGAACCAGCTGGCCGACACGGGGATCGACACCGTGCGTAGCGGAGCATTGGCGGAGGCAGCCGGGGTCAATTCGGCGCAGCTGCGCAAGGACCTGTCATACCTGGGCTCCTACGGCAGGCGCGGGGTCGGGTACGACGTCGGCTACCTCCGGCTGCAGATCGGCCGTGCGGTCGGATCTACCTACGACTGGCCCGTGATCATCGTCGGGCTGGGCAATCTTGGCACCGCATTGGCCAACTATTCCGGCTTCTACTCTCGCGGCTTCCGTGTCGTCGGCCTGATCGATCCGGCACCCGATCTCGTCGGAAAGATGATTCACGGGCTGGCCATTCGCGATCTCGATGAGCTGGAGGACGTCGTGGCCAGCACAGCGGCCGCGATCGCCGTCATCGCCACCCCGGCCGACGCCGCGCAGGCAGTGGCCGATCGGCTCGTCGAGGCCGGCGTGACCAGTATCCTCAATTTCGCCCCGACCGTGCTCGGGGTGCCGGAGGGTGTGAACGTGCGCAAGGTTGATCTTGGCCAGGAACTCCAGATCCTTGCCTACCATGAGCGCCGCGCGCGTGTCGATGACCCAGGAGTGCCGCGATGAGCATCCTCGCCCTGAGCGTGTCGCACAAGACCGCCCCGGTCGAAGTGCTGGCGCGTTTTGCTCTCGACCCACCTACCTCCACCAAGCTGGTGGACGCGCTGCTCGCCAGCGAGCACATCGACGAAGTGATCGTCCTGTCGACTTGCAACCGGACTGAGATCTATGCCGCGGTCTCGCGATTCCACGGCGCCCTGGACGACGTCTCGACCACACTCGCCGACTTCGCCGGCGTGACCGTCTCGGAGCTGCAGGCGGTGTGCGCGGTCTACTTCGACGAAGGAGCCGTGGCGCACACCTTTTCGGTGTCCTCCGGCCTGGATTCGGTGGTCGTCGGTGAAAGCCAGGTGCTCGGGCAGGTGAAGGCGGCGCTAGCCCACTGCCAGGCCCTGGGCAGCGTGGGCACCGTGCTTAACACGTTGTTCCAGTCCGCAATCCGAGTGGCCAAGCGCGTGCACTCCGAGACCGGCATCGGCTCGGCGGGACGCTCGCTCGTTACCGCGGCCTACGAGGTGTTGGCCCGGAGTGGCGGCGATCTGGCTGGGCGGCGCCTGTTGGTGGTTGGCGCCGGGGCCATGGCCAGTCTGGCCGTCCGGACGGCGGCGGAGGCGGGCGCTGCGGTCACCTGTGCGAACCGCACGTTGAGCAGGGCTCAGCGGCTCGCCGCTGCGGTCGGCGGAGCGGCGGTTGAACTGTCTGCGTTACCCGAAGCGCTGAGGGAGACCGACGTGCTGGTCACCTGCACCGGCGCCAAGGCCGTGGGGATCACCCCAGCTGATCTCGTCGACACACCGGTAAGCGGCGTGGTCGACCTCGCCCTGCCTGCCGATGTCGACCCGGCAGTCGCTGATCTTGGGATCGAGTTGGTCAACCTGGAGCGGCTGGTGGCAGAGCAGGGTGACAGTGGACCAGGCGCTGACGTGGAATTCGCGCGTGACCTGGTCCGGCAGGAGGTCGCGAACTTTCTGGGCGTTCGGCGTTCTGCTCAGGTCGCGCCCACGGTTGTTGCGCTGCGCTCCATGGCGTCAGGTGTCGTCGCCGCCGAGCTGGCCCGGCTCGACGGCAAGTTGCCCAATCTCGGTGCTCGAGAACGAGCCGAGGTTCAGCGGACGGTGAGCCGGATTGTCGACAAGCTGCTACACCAGCCGACCGTACGAGTCCAGGAGTTGGCGGCCGATCCGGACGCGCTCGACTATGCCGCTGCGTTACGGGAGCTGTTCGCCTTGCACCCACAGTCGGTTGCGGCCGTCATGTCGACCGACGTGCCCCGATGACGATGTCCGTGGACACCACCGGCGGTCCAGCTGAACCGTGACCGCCGAAATACGGATCGGCGCCCGTAAGTCGCCCCTGGCCCGGGCCCAGGTTGATGAGGTCGCGGCGCAGCTGGCCCGGCACGGCATGCGGTCGACGTTCATCGGCATCACCACCGCTGGTGACGTGGATTCCCGGCAGCTGACCGAGATCGGCGGCACCGGCGTCTTTGCCAGCGCCGTCCGCGGAGCACTGCGGGATGGTTCCGTTGACCTCGCCGTGCACTCGCTCAAGGACCTGCCGACGTTGCAGCCGGATGATCTTGAGATCGTCGCTATCCCCGAGCGTGCGGACAGCCGTGACGTCTTGGTCGGCTGCCGGCTCGACGACCTCCAAGACGGATCGCGGGTCGGTACTGGAGCTCCGCGCAGGGCACTGCAAGTGCTGGATTGGGCACGCCGGCGAGGGATCGTCGTGGAGATCGTCCCGGTTCGCGGCAACGTCGGCACCCGCTTGGATCTGGTTGCCACCGAGCAAGTGACCGCGGTGCTCCTGGCGGCCGCCGGCCTGCATCGCCTGGGTTACGCCAGTTTGGAGGTATCCGACAATTCAGACATCGTTGTCAAAGGGCTACCGGCCCAAGTGCTGGGCCCGACGGAAATGCTTCCGGCACCGGGTCAGGGGGCCCTGGCGCTGGAAGTCTCCGCGTCCCTCAGTCGGGACCTGCGCACGGCGATAGCAACTCTCGACGATCCCCCTTCGCGAGCGGAATCCCTTGCGGAGCGCGGGTTCCTGGCCGCCCTCGAGGCCGGTTGCACAGCACCGGTGGGTGCCCGTGCCGTTGTCAAATCTGTCCGTGATACAAGCGTCGATTTGACTCTGGCCGCTGTAATTGGGAGAACGTTATCGAGCAGCTTGTCAGAACCGGCCAAGAGCTCACCACTTCGCATAGAAGTGCAGGGCTCGACGTCGGATCCGGCCGCATACGGGGCGGCGACCGGACGTTCGGTTCTGGCGGAGCTGCGCGACCTACAACGCTCTTGGCACCCACCTGCCGAGGCCGAACAATAGAACTGCGAGATCAGTCAGTGAGCACACGGTCGGTACGCAAGTCCCGCAGCCAAACGTCCTCAGCAAATCCCCCCGCGCCGACCGCTCGAGGACGGGTGATCTTCGTCGGCACCGGTCCCGGCGATCCCGATCTGTTGACCCTCGGTGCGATCGCCGCCCTCGCCGATGCCAGCGCGGTGATCTTGGATCACGAGCGGCAAGCCGAGATCCTGGCGCACCCGGCGATCACCCTGGCCGAAGGAGCCGAGGTCTCGACCGTGGGTCTGTCCGAGGCCGGTAAGCCCCTCACCCCATCGGCTCGGGCCAAGATCGTCATCAAACACGCATCAGCGGGCCGTCGCGTGGTTCGGCTGGTCAGCGGCGATCCGTTCTTGGACAATGCGGTGGCCGACGAGGCGGCCGCCTGTGTACGCGGTGGCATCGACTTCGAGGTGGTGCCGGGGGTGTCGAGCCTGACCGCCGTGCCGGAGTATGCGGGCATCGACCTCATTCACGCCGGCGGGGTCCACTTCGCCTCAATAACGGACGGCAAGTTCACCAAGGTGAACACCTCCCAGTGGGGCATGGTGCCGACCGTCGTCGTGAGCACGGTGGTATCCATGATCGCCGGATTGGTGGAGGCGGCGCGCGCCGCCGGCCGGCCCGACGATGATCATGTGGTGGCGACCCTGCACGGCGGCAGTACCGAGCAGGTGACGCTCACCACCACGCTGGCCGAGCTGGTGACCGCCGTGCGCGCGGTCCGGCCCCCGGCGAGTGACCCCGTGCACGTGATCATGGGTGACGCTGCGGAGCAGCGGCAGGAGCTCAGCTGGTACGAGACTAAGCCGCTCTTCGGCTGGCGCGTTCTTGTGCCCCGGACTCGCGACCAAGCGGCCCCGATGGTGGCCAGATTGCGAACCTACGGCGCCCAGAGTGAGGAGGTGCCCACCATTTCGGTCGAGCCGCCGCGCAGCCCACTGCAGATGGACAAGGCTGTTCGTGGGTTGGTCGAGGGTCGCTATGAGTGGGTCGCCTTCACCTCGGTCAACGCGGTTCGGGCCGTCCGGGAGAAGTTCGAGGAGTACGGGCTGGACGCTCGCGCGTTCTCCGGCCTGAAGGTTGCGACGGTCGGTGACGTGACGGCGCACGCCTTGCAGGCATGGGGTATCGAACCGGACCTGGTGCCCGCCGGCGAGCAGTCAGCCGCCGGCCTGGCCGCCGAATTCCCGCCGTACGACGACGTCCTCGATCCGATCAACCGGGTCTTTCTGCCGCGCGCCGACATCGCCACCGAGACTTTGGCGGCCGGACTCCAGCAGCTGGGTTGGGAAGTGGAGGACGTGACCGCATACCGCACGGTCCGGGCCGCTCCGCCGCCCGCGTCGGTTCGCGAAGCCATCAAGACGGGCAAGTTCGACGCTGCGGTCTTCACCTCCTCCTCGACCGTGCGGAACCTGGTCGGCATCGCCGGGAAACCGCACCCCTCGACGATTGTCGCCGTCATCGGTCCGGCCACGGCAAAGACCTGCGAGGAGCACGGCCTCCGCGTCGACGTCATCGCCGCCAAGCCGTCGGTGGTGGAGTTGGCTGACGCTTTGGCGAGCTTTGCCGCCGCACGCCGCGACGCCCTGATCGCTGCCGGTGAGCCGGTGCTCAAGCCGTCGCAGCGTCGCGCTCCGGTGCGCCGCACGCGGCCCTGATGACCATTGGCTCTCAATGATCATCAGGCCGAGGCGGCTTCGTACCACGAGGGTCATGCGGGCGATGGTCGCCGAAACCAGCGTGGCACCGCGGCAGCTGATCTTGCCGCTCTTCGTCGTCGAGGGGTTGAGGGAGCCGCGTCCGATCGGCTCCATGCCCGGAGTCGTGCAACACACGCTGGACAGTGTGCGAAAGACGGCCCTGGAGGCCGCCGACGCCGGGCTGGCGGGCCTGATGATCTTCGGTGTTCCGGCGCACAAGGACGCCCGGGGGTCGGCCGCTGTCGCAGAGGACGGGATTCTGCCCGTCGCGTTGCGGGCGGTCCGGGAAGAAGTCGGCGACGACTGCCTGGTGATGTCGGATGTCTGTCTCGACGAATACACCGATCACGGACACTGCGGTGTACTGACGTCGTCGGGTGCGGTGGACAACGACGCCACCGTGCAGATCTACGCGCAGATGGCGGTTATGCACGCGCAAGCCGGTGCACACGTGGTCGCGCCGAGCGGCATGATGGACGGTCAGGTCGGTGCCATCCGATCTGCACTGGACGTTGCCGGTGCGATCGACACGGCGATCTTGGCCTATGGCGCGAAGTACGCCTCCGCCTTCTACGGCCCCTTCCGCGAGGCGGTCGCGTCGTCCCTGGTCGGTGATCGCAAGACCTACCAGCAGGATCCGGCGAACGTTCGAGAGGCGCTGCGCGAGGTCACGCTCGACGTCGCCGAAGGGGCCGATCTGATCATGGTGAAGCCGGCGCTCGGGTACCTGGACGTGCTTCGCGCGGTGCGGGCAGCGGTTGATCTGCCTCTCGCCGCCTACAACGTCTCCGGCGAATACGCGATGGTCGAGGCCGCTGCCGCCAACGGCTGGATCAATCGGGAGGCGGCGATCGCCGAGACGCTGACCTCCATCTGTCGAGCCGGAGCCGATGTCATTCTCACCTATTGGGCACTCGATTGGGCCCATCGACGCCGCCCATGAGCCGCGACGCGAACTCTGCCGCGGCCTTCGCCCGCGCCGAAACCCTCATCCCGGGTGGCGTGAACTCGCCCGTCCGCGCCTTCCGCTCAGTCGGCGGAAGGCCGCGGTTCATCGCCCGGGCACAGGGCGCCTACCTCTACGACGTCGACGGCAACGAACTGGTCGACCTGGTCTGCTCCTGGGGACCGATGCTGCTGGGCCATGCGCATCCGGAGGTGTTGTCCGCCGTAGCCCGGGCAGCATCTGACGGCACGTCGTTCGGGGCGCCGACGGTGGCGGAAGTCGATCTTGCGGCAGAGATCGTCGACCGTACCCCCGTCCAACAGGTCCGACTGGTCAACTCCGGCACCGAGGCCACCATGTCGGTGCTCCGCCTGGCCCGTGGCGTCACCGGCCGGGACAAGATCATCAAGTTTGCCGGCTGCTACCACGGCCACGTGGATGCGCTGCTTGCCGCCGCTGGTTCCGGCGTCGCGACGTTGGGCATCCCCGGCACACCAGGAGTCACCTCCGCAACGACGGGCGACACGATCGTCCTGAATTACAACGACCGGGCGGCCGTACGCGAGGCATTCCGAATTCACGGTCATCAGATTGCGGCCGTCATCACGGAGGCCGCGGCGGGCAACATGGGTGTCATCCCGCCCGCCGTCGAGGACGGCATCGGATTCAACGCCTTTCTGGCCGACATGGCTCAGGCCAACGGCGCCCTGTTCATCTCCGACGAGGTGATGACCGGCTTTCGCGTCAGCCGCTCCGGCCAGTTCGGGCTTGACGGCGTCGAGCCCGACCTGATGACCTTCGGGAAGGTGATGGGCGGTGGATTTCCGGCGGCGGCATTCGCCGGCCGGAGAGAGCTCATGCAGCACCTGGCTCCCGTGGGCTCGGTGTACCAGGCGGGCACGCTGTCGGGCAATCCGGTCGCCACCGCGGCGGGACTTGCGACACTGCGCCTGGCGACTGAGGAGGTCTATGCCTGCCTCGACCGAACCGCCGAGCAGTTGCGGACTGAGATCACCGCCGCCCTTGCCGCGGCCGGTGTTCCGCACGTCATCCAAAATTCCGGGAACTTGTTCAGCGTCTTCTTCGTACCCGAGAATGTGACCGCGGTACCGGACTATGCCACCGCTGTCACCCAGTCGACATCCCGCTACGCCGCGTTCTTCCACTCGATGCTGGACGACGGGGTCTATCTGCCGCCCAGCGCGTTCGAGGCTTGGTTTTTGTCTGCCGCGCACCAAGATGGTGCCATGAACCGGATCGTTGCCGCGCTGCCCGCGGCAGCCAATGCCGCAGCTGAGGCTTGACCAGATGGCGCCACGAAGAACCGTCATTCATCTGGTCCGTCATGGCGAGGTGTTCAACCCGGCCGGCGTGCTCTACGGCCGGCTGCCCGACTACCATCTCTCCGACGTCGGTCGCGAGATGGCAGAGCGGGTGGCTGGTGACCTGGGCGAGCGGGACATCGCCCATCTCCGCTGCTCTCCCCTCGAACGCGCCCAGGAGACGATGGCGCCGCTCGCGGCTACGTTGGGCCTCCCCGTCACCATTGATGACCGGGTCCTGGAGGCCGAGAACTACCTCCAAGGGCTGAGGATGTCGTTTCCCAGCACCCTCACCCGGCCGAAGAACTGGCGTCACTTCCGCAATCCGCTGACGCCGAGCTGGGGTGAGCCGTACAAGGCGATCGTCACCCGGATGCGGGCGGCGATGAAGGACGCCCACGAGGCGGCCTACGGACACGAGGCGGTCATCGTCTCCCATCAGCTGCCGATCTGGATGGCGCGCTGCAACGCCGAAGGGCGGCGCCTAATCCACGATCCGCGGCGACGCGACTGCTCGCTCGCCAGCGTGACCTCCTTCAGCTACTTGGACGGCCGGATAGCGTCGGTTACCTATCGCGAACCGGCGGCCGACCTGTTGCGCGGACCAGCCAAGAAGAAGTCGGTCGCAGGCGCCTGAATGCCCTTTCGGAAAGTGCTGGGACGTGACACGCCTGACGGTGGCTGTGTCGCCCGCCAGCATCTTTCCGCGATTCTCCTCGCTCTTGGGCTGGCGCTGGTCGGCGGTTGTGGATCGCCGAGCACAGGCGGCGGACAAGCAGGTTTTCCGCAGACCGAGCGCAATCTGACCCGAATCGCCCCGCAACAGCGTCAGGTGTTGCCCGAAATCTCCGGCCCGGCCCTCGGCACCGAGCAGATGCTGACCAGCCGGGGCTATCCCGGCAAAGTGGTGGTGATCAACGTCTGGGGCTCTTGGTGTGCACCCTGCCGCAGTGAGGCGCCGCAGCTGGAGGACGCCAGCAGACAGACCGCCGACACCGCGCAATTCCTTGGGATCACCAGCAAGGACTACGATCCGGCCCAGGCCATCGCGTTCACCCGTGCGTTCTCGGTCACCTATCCGTCGATCTTCGACCCGACGGGAAAGGTGTTGTTGAACTTCGCCGAGGTGCTGCCGCCGAGCGCCATTCCATCGACCATGATCGTCGACAGCGAGGGCCGGCTGGCCGCCCGGGTGCTCGGTCCGATCACCGAGACCACGCTGGTCGACATGATCGACGACGTGGCGAGCGGCAGCTAGATGGTCACCTTGGACATCGGCAGCTGGGCTGAGACCGCTGTCGGTGGATCCATGCTCCTGGCCTTGCCGGTGGCACTTGTGGCCGGACTCGTCTCCTTCTTCTCGCCCTGCGTCGTGCCACTGCTGCCGGGCTATCTCTCCTACGCCACGGGGCTGGGAGCGGCGGAGGTCATCGAGGGTCCGAAGCACAGGAGCCGGATGCTGCTCGGCACGGTCGGTTTCGTCCTCGGATTCGCGGTGATCTTTGTGATCACCGGGGTGGTTGCGGGGTCGGTGGGCCAGGTGCTGTATCAGTACCGGGCGGTGATCAATCGGGTGCTCGGGGTGGTGGTCATCGTCCTCGGCCTCATCTTTGCCGGTCTGCTGCCGATCGGCCAGCGTGATCTGCGGTCACACCGGGTTCCCGCGGTCGGTGTTGCCGCCGCGCCCCTGCTCGGCATGGTCTTCGCCCTCGGCTGGACGCCGTGCATCTCGCCGACGTTGGGAGTAGTAGTCAACCTCGGCTTCAATGAAGGCACCGCCCTCCGTGGTGGACTCCTCGGCTTCGTATATGCGCTCGGGCTGGGAATCCCCTTTGTCCTGGCCGGACTGGCGTTCTCCCGCATGTCGCGCGCGGTGGGGTTCACCCGCGATCATCAGCAAACGATCATGCGGGTCGGCGGAGTGCTCCTGGTGGGCGTCGGAATGCTGCTCCTGACCGGCGCATGGGACTGGCTCACCGGCCTGCTGCGCCAGTGGGCCAGCTCATTCGAGACGGCGATCTGATGACCGACACCCAAACGCGCACACCAGGGACGCCTGCTGTCGAGCCGGCGCAGCGCCCGGAGCTACCGGCGCTCGGGCCGAGCGGCTCACTTCGGTTCCTGTGGACCCAGCTCACGTCCATGCGTACGGCGCTGGTGCTGCTCTTCGCGCTGGCCTTGGCGGCAATCCCTGGCTCCTTGGTTCCTCAGCGCAAGGTCTCGCCCGTTGCGGTATCGGACTTCATCCGCGAGCACCCCAGGATTGGGCCGATCTACGACGCGATCGGCATGTTCAACGTCTACAGCTCGCCCTGGTTCTCCGCGATCTACCTGCTGCTCTTCGCTTCACTGGCCGGCTGCATCATCCCTCGCGTC
>DATFQP010000409.1:0-8408 GCA_035264145.1 Propionibacteriaceae bacterium | reverse complement strand
TGCGGTCTGCCTTGGCGTCCAGCTTGCCGACGAGGCGGTCGTGGTGAAGCACGGGCAGGGCGAAGTAACCCCAGCGCCGGTTCGCTGCCGGCTTGTACATCTCCAGGATGTAGTCGAAGTCGAAGAGACCCTTCGTACGCTCGCGGTCGTGGATGAGTCGGTCGAACGGTGACAGCAGAGCCGTGCGACCGGCAAAGGGTTGGTTGAGCGCGTCGGGATCCGCTCGCCACTGTCCGTCGAGTCCCTCGAAAAAAGGCCCGTAGTTCGAAGAGCGTCCGCTCCTCAAGCGCTCGAGTGAGATCGGCGGGTCGGTATGAGGCCCCCAGCCGGCTCCAGGTGACAAGATCGGCGTTCGGGGCGATGGCGGATGTCGGGTCGATCTGCAGCAGAGTCAGTCGGTCGACGAGGTCCACCAGGTCGGTCGGCCTGCTGGCGTCGAGCAGCTGAGCTCGCACCGCCAGCTGTCGTGCCTCCTTGCGGCCGAGCTTTAGCGCCGTACCGGGAGGTTAATGGGCACGCCACAAGGGTGGCGGCGAGACGATCCCAGGGATCAACCAGTGGCTGATCCGTGGAGCGCTCTGGCCAACGAGGCCGGGTCGCTGATCAAGTTTCTCGGCCACTTATGTTGATCCTCGTCCACCCCCGGGTGCGTCTGGCCGCGTTCCGGCAGTCCTATTGGTCGCCGTATCCTCTTCCTGCGACGGTGTCCCCGTCCGTTGCCAGTCAGGTCCATGGTCAATGCCGCAGGAGGAATCCGATGACGACGGACCTGTACCTCATCCGCCACGGTGAGGCCGTCGCCAATGTCGAGCCCATCATCGGTGGCATGCGCGGTGACGTCGGCCTCACCGATCTCGGCCGCAAGCAAGCCGAGCTTCTGGAGCAGCGGCTGCGCGCTGAGCAGGTGCGTGCCGATCAGCTGTACGTGAGTACGTTGCCGCGGGCACTTGAAACCGGCGAGTACGTCGCGCGAGCGCTTCAGCTGCCGATACAGCGCGATGACGACCTGCAGGAGTTACGTCCGGGTGAAGCCGACGGGCTGTCTGTGGACGAGTGGCGGAGGCGTTTCGGTGACCCGCACAGCTTGCTGCCGACACACCCATTCCGGCCGTTCTCTCCGGGCGGTGAGAGCTGGGCCGCGTTCCTCGTCCGCGCCGGCAGCGCCTTGGCCCGCCTGGTCGCCGAACATGAGGACGAGACAGTGGTGGCGGTGTGTCACGGCGGCGTGCTGGAGGTCTCGTTCTACCTCGCGTTCGGTCTCGGCGGAACCGGCAATCGGGTGGCGTTTGCGCCGCTCAACACGAGCATCACGCACTGGCGCCATCGACGCGGATCGAACGGCCAGTCGGAGTGGACGCTCGTGACGTTCAACGATGCCGGCCACCTGGCGGGCGCCGGCGTGCCGGAGGAGTCGGAGCGGGAGGCCGTGCCGACGCCGCCGAATGAGGACTGACGAGGCGGCGTTGGTTTGCCCGAGCCGATCGACGGGCAAGCAGTGAATGTCCGGCCAAAGGCAGCAGCGTGGTGACTTCCGTTGTCAATGCAGCATCGCCGGGCCAGCCCGGATCCGATCCAACATTTCGCTCATCGAGCCGCGTTGGCCATGGATCGATTCGAGCCACCAGGTAACGCCGGCGTCGGCGTAGCGCTGCAACAAGGCGTGGTCATCGCTCGCCGATACACCGCTGAGCGCAATCTCGAAGTGGTTAGATCGTGGTCCCAGCCCGTCGATCGCCGCCGTGATCTGGTCGGGACTGATCATCATCGTCCCGTCCGGGCTGTCGCCACCGACGATCCAGCCATCCCAGCGGACGGCACGGCGCTTCGCCCGAGCACTGTCGCCGCCTATCCATATAGGCACGCGTGGACGCTGCACCGGCAACGGCGCTAGCGTCACCCCCGCGACGGTGTAGTGCCGTCCCCGGTGATCGACGCGCTCACCAGACCACAACGCAGCGACGAGTTCCAGGGCCTCATCCAAGCGTTCCGCCCGAAGCCTTGGATCGTCGGATTCACCGAAGGCAGTGAACTCCACCGGGACGCCGCCGAGACCGGCACCCAGCACGACCCGACCGCCGCTGAGTCGGTCGAGGCAGGCGATGGTGTTGGCGACAACCTGCGGACGGCGACGGGCCAGCGGCGTCACCCCGGTTCCGATGCGCAGTCGCGACGTCGCCTGAGCAACAGCAGCCAAAGTAACCCAGGGGTCACCCGACGGGACACCCCAGGTGAAGCCAAGATGGTCCCAGACAAACAGCGATTCCCACCCGGCTTCCTCTGCGGCACCAGCCAAATCGACCACGAGACGCGGATCGGCGTATTCCCCCAGCGTGCCGACATTGACTCCATAGCGCATACCCGATCGTCACACCGAACGCCGACAACAAAGCGCCCGAATGTGACCGGTGCAGGGTGGTTGAAGGAAGAGATGTCGGCTGTACAGACCTCTGATCTAGAGCGACGTTTCCGAATGATCAATTCGCCGGGCAAGAGTTTCTTCGGCGAAGTGGCCGTGCCAGGTGCCGTGAGGAGACGAGACTGAAACCGGTCGACTCGAAAGAGCTCTCACGAGGTGATGCGCTGCCGAATGGATTGGGTCACGCCGGCTCATCGTGAGAACTGCCAGCGCACCTGCTCATTGTCAGGGAGAACAATCACTGTGCCACCCCGCGGTTTCCAACCGTCGTGAAGCAGGAATATCCGCCCACCAGAGCTGGCCAGGAAACGGAGCCCAGTGGTGCGGTACCGGATGGCGTCATTGCCGGTGTTCGGGTCCGCCTCGATGCGTTCCTCACGGACACCAGGCGCCTCGATGCCGAGGCTGGTGGTGCTGAATGCGGTGACCCGGGGAAGCCGGGACACCGTAGCGGCGGTCTGCTGCGCATAACCGCGACCAACCACACCGGCAAAGTTGGACACCTCCCAGAACAGCGCGAGCGTGACGACAGACCCGACGAGGAGCAGACGCAGCGCACTCTGCCACACCGGGGGCGCTGGAGCCGGAGCGTCAGGATCATGGGCGGCGGCGCCCGCCAGCCAACCGCCATAGGCAGCCACGGCCGTACCGACAGCCAACGCAAGCGGAATGATCAACGGTGCTCGGTCGCGATCAAAGAAGGCGATCAGCACCGCCACCCCCGATACGATCAGTCCCAGGATTAGCGCGACTCGTCCTGCGGTTCGGAGTGCTGGCCGTGCTGCAGGCCGTCGCAGGGCCCGACCGATTCGACGGTGGAGCGCAAGGCCCCCCAGAGCAAGAGCGGCCACGACCAGGAGAGGGACGAAGAGCGTGCTGATGCTTGATAGCACGTAGTCCTGAGTCGAGTATCTGAACAAGCTGACGTCAAGGCCCATGGCGCGTGCCTGCACGTTGGTGCGTGCCCAGCCGAAATAGATCATCAGCGCAGTGGCAATGGTTAGCGGCGGCCCGATGGCCGTGACAACCGACAGAGCTGATCGCAGCACTGACTCGCCGTCGTTGGGAACAGAGCCGGAAGCGTCCTCCCCAGCGCTCGACGACTGGGCTAGATCGGTGCGCTGCGCACGCGCAGTACCGCTCTCCGGCGCTGGCGCGGTGCTCGACGACTCGGCAGCACCATTGAGCTGGGGGGTTCCAGCGCTGTCCTCGTGCATGCCAGCACTGTTCGACGACTCGGGTGCAGCACTGTCGTCGTGGCCGGCAGCGTTCGATGGCTGGGCAAGATCGGAGCGCTCGACGGGTGCAGCACTGTCCTTCTGCTTGCCCGCGGGAGAATCTGCGGTGGTGGTCGGGGCCGCATGGGGTTCATCATCGGGTCGCGATCCACTCCTGCCCCAGACCTTCATCCCGTTGTCTCTGTCGATTCGTCAGGTGTTGGGGATGGTTCCTCAGGCGTGGGTGATGGCTCCTCCGACGTGGGCGATGGCTCGTCGGGCGGATACCTCTTGCCGCACTCGGTCCGCCCCTCGACCTGTTCATCCTGCACATCAGGCGTTTGTTCTGGGTGCTCCCGGTGCCAAATCAGAGCGCGATTCAAAAGCCCCGCGATGGCGTCGCCCAGGCAATCGTCCCCGATGGCCGATGTGTCGATCGCGGATGGATTGGCGCCGGCGCGAGCCTCCGCAACACTCCATCGGTCCTGCTGACCCTCGATAGCTGCCTCACACACCGCCACCATGGCCTGCCCGACGTCTGATTCCCGGATCGAGGCACCTTGGTCACTATTGAGATAGTCCCGCAGTTCTGAGCACTTGCCTTGGGCAAAAAAGTTGTAGACCGGCCAAGTAGGCGTTGGAGAGGTGGGGTCCTGCGGACCAAATGGCACCCAGGCCAGGTCATCGTCAGCCGGGTCGTCACCGTTGTTTCCCGACGATTCGCTTTCTGTGGGACTGCTCGTGGAATTCGCATCGGTTTGGTTATCCGAGGGGGTTTGCTGCCCGCCGCACCCGATCATCAGCCCACAGAGGAGCATAGAAGCTACCAGCAGACCCGGGTGGTCGTAGAAACGCCTAAATCGCATCATCATCATCACCTCATGAGCACCGACGATCATGCTCCGGTGCAAGCCAAGCCTGCAGCGGAAGCTGACGCGCGTCAATGACGAGTGGCACAGACCAATGGAGAGGCCAGCGCCGATCGATTGCGCATGTCAATCTGCCCATCTGGTAGCTCAGGCGGACCTGCAGGGTCACCGTTCCGGATTGACCTCTGGCAGGGGCCGGAGCAAGGTAGGTGGAGCACGCCCGGAGAGCCATGGACACCGTCCGTGCATTGAGGAGGGCCTCGTGTCCGTTTCCGCCACGCAAAGTGTCATGGATCGTTACTTCGAAGCCATGGGCGCCGAGCAGGACTTCTCTCGATTCTTTGAGAGTGACGTTTCCTGGCTCATGGTGGACAGCGGACAGCAGGTGCGCGGCGCCGGGCCTGTCCGTGACTACATTCTTGATCTACACAGCAGGATGTTGACTGGACAGCAGCGCCCTCTTGTCATCACGGACGGGCATGCTTTCTTGGAGGGCCATTCCGTCAACGCTGGCGACGGGAACGGAGCGGGACTCGCTTACTGTCTGGTTTATGACGTGAGTGACGATCGCATCTCAGCCATGCGCTGCTACGGCACCATCGCTGAGTTGATGGTCGCACCCGAATCAACGCTGCCTTCACATCTGCACGTATAGCCAGCCAGTTTCCGGGTGTCGGCTGGCCCCCCAGCGCCTTGGCCGGGCCGCACGTCGTCCGGAGGTCACCTCGGCCAGTCGGAAGAGTAGGTAGGTACCCACGCCAGCCGATTTCTTCGCCGAGGAAGACGACGGCGAAGATGAAGGTCGTGATGGCGAGGTTGAGGACGGACAAGCCGAAGCCAGGAGCAAGGCCGGGGAAGCGTACGACTCCGAGCGCAGTTGCTGCGGCGAAGCTCAACGCGATGATGGCGACTGGCCCGAGCACGGCGATGAGCAGTCCTCGTCCCCGCCGCAAGCGAAATCCGACCGTCGCCCAAATGGCGCGTCGCCGACCACGGGGGACTACAAACGTCGTGAGGGCGACCGCGATGGCCGGCGATGCTGATTAGCGGTGCTATTCCGGCATGCGGAGTGCGAGAGCAATCCCATGCGTGATTGTGTAGGTAATGCCGAGGAACACCACGACCTGCCGCACGGGATGGGCGGTTCTCGGCGGTGGGGGTTCCAGCGTGAGCTGTCGCTTCGACATGGGTCTCCCTAAATCACCTATTCTGTTCCCTTCCGACGCGGCTGACTATCCCTAAATAGCTGTGGTTGTTTAAGTCTGAGTAGGACGTTCGTTAACAAACCCGATTTTGGGGCCAAACCTCTGACCTGCGCAGTCATAGGATGGGTAATAAACAAAGCCTCAAGCTATGCGCCACAAAGCCAGTCCTTTCGGATGCAGTCAGCCAGATTCGTCACGTGCCGGCCTAGCGCCTTCCCGGGCACGCATGCCGTAGGTGTCACTTGTGAGGTTGCGGTAGGACTCGACGACGATGTTTTCGAGCACGGAGAGATCGATTTCATCGATATCTTTGACGTATAGACAGCCCACGCCGGTGCTGTGCGGACCCAAGCGTTGGAGCTGCTCCTTGTACCGCTCGACTCCGTCCATCAAATATATCGTCGTGGCAGCCTTGCGGGGTGCGAAGCCGGCAGCCGCCGCATCCCCCTCCCGACCACTTGGGTACTTGTAGTGGTACTGACCGAAGCCGATGATGGTGCCCAGTAATTTGGGGGACTCGCCGGTGGCGCGCGCCATCATCGTGATCAACGTCTCTGCATCTCGCCGTCGCTTTTCTGGCGTGACCCGGTCAAGGTGGTTTCTGACGGACTCGTCGATGTCACTCATGGCCCTCCCCGGCGTTGTTCTTCAGCGCATTGTCCCGCTCCACTATGACGAACCTCGTCTGACGGGCGCCCTTCGTAAAGGTGCTCCCCGGAGTTGATGCACATCGATGAGTTTGGGGCCGCGCTTGGCTCTTTGCATCCCTGGACTACTGGCAAGCAGGGAAGTCGCTGATCAGGACAGCTTGGCCACCGTCAGGAGCACGGCGGAATCTTCCAACGCCTCAAGGCTGTGGCGGTGATCGGGCATGATCAGCATGTCGCCGCGAGCGGCATCCCAGGACAGGCCCGATGCTGCTAGTCGTACCCGCCCATGAAGAATCAGCACCGTCGCCTCCCCAGGATTCTCGTGCTCGGCAAGCCGAGCGCCCGCGACCATGCCGATGAGGGTTTGGCGCATCACCTTCTCATGACCGCCGTAGACAGTGTCCGCCGTATGCCCACCACCCGCGGTAGCGGCCAGCTTCATCTGCTGGCGTGCGAGGGCCTCGAGCGAGATCTTCTGCATGCCAACAGTGTCCCTGGTCGAAGGATGCCTGGCTATGTCCTGGTCGAAGGGTCCCTCGCTGCAGACCGCCTGAGATCGAGGCTGGCAAGCGATGGCGCCGTGGTTGCTCGCGGCGTGGGCGGGCTCAGGTGAGGTTGCGGCGCATGACAATCCGAGGAAAGCCGCCTGAGACGGAGTCGGTGTCTGCGGCCTTGGTGAAGCCGACCTTCTCGAACAGACTCCGGGTGCCGACAAAGGCCATGGTCAGGTCCACCTTCTGGCCCTTGTTGTCGACCGGGTAGCCCTCGACGGCAGGGGCGCCCTTGGACGCGGCGTAGTCCACCGCGCCACGAAGGAGCGCGAACGCGATGCCCTTGCCGCGATGACCCGGACGCACGCGGATGCACCAGACGGACCACACGGGCAGGTCGTCGACGTGGGGGATCTTCGTGGAGCGCTCGAAGGGCAGGCCTGATCGAGGTGCGACCGCGGCCCAGCCGACGACCTCACCCCCGTCATACCCGAGCACCCCGGGGGCGATCCGGCGACCGGTCAGCTGGCGGACGTACTCACCGCGGGCGGGTCCGATGAGCTCCCGGTTGGTCTTGGAGTCGAGCCGGTGACTGAGACACCAGCAGACGCTAGAGCTCGGGTTCTTGGGGCCAAGCATCGTCGCCACATCGTCGAACCGGGCCCGCGTCGCCGGCTTGATCTCGATCGGCACCTTTCCACGCTAGCGCCGTCGACATCGTCCGACGTTGCCACGCTGGTCAGCTCGAGCGTCGTCCGCAGAACCTGTCGGATTACCAGAAGTATCAATGACGGCACGGCCAGTCTCCGCTATGAAAGCTAGTGGCGGCGCAGGTAGCGGGCTCGCGCAAGATCGTGAGCTTGTTCGAGCAGTCGTCGGACTTCCGAGGCGGTGGCCGGTCCGGGGCTGTTGACGGCGAGCCAGCCCAGCGAACCGTAGACGGGGTGGGCGATCACCGCATCCAGAGCGTCGGGACTGGGCGCATCGGCGTCCGCCTCGGGTTTGGCATCACGAGGCGCCCGACCAACATGGGTGATGAACTCCTCCTTCCCTGCGGCCATGTTGACGCGGAAGACGTCAGGACGCTCCAGGCGCGACGTTTCGTCGCCCGGGTAGTTCTTCGTCACGATGGTGGCGAAAGGCTGAGTCGCGCTAGGTATGACGCCATCAGGAGCGTAGTAGAAGAACGTGTCACCCCAGGCGATCTCCGGGCTTCCATCGCCGGACTGCGCTCGCTGGGTGAGCACGCCGTCGAGGCCGTCGACGAAGCTGATGATCTCCTCCATGGTCATGTGCTCCAGCGTCGCATTGAGTGCTTGTGGTTTCGCGGCGGCGTGCCTCCAGCTGGTCCGCGGCTAGCTGCCTAGGCTCGTGCGCTATGAGCGGGGTGCTGCGCCCGGTCGGGCCAGAGCCCGTGCAGACCTACTGGGCTCGGCGCGCGCTGGTGTTCGGAGCAGCGATACGACGCCGAAGACCACCGACCGGCTGTGCGCCCCGTACCGGACACGTGGAGAGGTGTCCTGTCACCACGGCAATCGAGTGGTGCTGAACGCCAAACGT
>DATFQP010000408.1:0-8401 GCA_035264145.1 Propionibacteriaceae bacterium | reverse complement strand
CGCGACAATGGTGTCAGCAGCCAGGTTCTGCACGCCTGTGGTGCTACTTTCGCTCGGTGGAACTCTGGAGGAAAACGCCTACCGAAGCCGGGTCCTGATGAAATTCAATCGCCTGGTCCTTGCTGCAGCAGCGTTCCTTTTTTCAGCGGGATTGTTGGCGGCTGCTCTACCGGCCGCCGCAGAGCCCGCCACCACGGTGAATTATCCGAACAATGCCTCTGCCACCCGGTTCAATGGCTATGCCTTCGACGCCTGTACCGCGCCTTCCGTAGCGACGATGAAGGCGTGGACGGCCTCACCCTACGACGCAGTGGGTGTGTATGTCGGAGGGGTGAACCGCAGCTGCGCTCAGCCGAATCTGACGCCTGCGTGGGTCTCAACAGTCTCGGCTAAGCGCTGGCGGCTCATTCCGATCTACGTCGGCCACCAAGCCCCGTGCACCGGCGGCGTGAACAAGGTGACCTTTACAGCGAGCTCAGCTGCGGCTAAGGGGGCTGCCGATGCGGCCGACGCAGTCACGAAGGCGAAGGCACTCGGCATGCTTACGGGCAGCGCGATCTATGGCGACATGGAGAACTACTCGACAACAGACGCGACGTGCCGAACCGCCGTGCTGACCTTTGTCTCAGCCTGGACCAAGGAGCTGCACCGGCAGGGCTACCTGTCCGGCATGTATGCGAACTTGTCTCTTGGTGCCACGCAGCTCGCCGACGCGTACAACTCCACGTCCTACGCCCGGCCGGACGCCTTGTGGATCGCGCGCTGGGACAGCAATCCAGCGCTGACAGGTTGGGCCGGCATCCCGGATTCACAGTGGTCGAGATACCAGCGCGGCAAGCAATATCGGGGTGACCACAATGAAACGTACGGCGGCGTGACGATCAATATCGACAGCGACCGCTTCGACGCCCCCGTCGCCACAGTTGGATACAACTACCGCACGACCAGCTCGACGGATCTCAACGGGCGACGCGGGCCGACAACCTCCGCGGCGATCGTCAAGACCTACGCTCCGGGCTCGACCCTCAAGGTGGTCTGCCAGACTCCCGGCACCACCGTCGGCACCACAGCCGTGTGGGACAAGCTCAGCGACGGCAATTACGTCTCCGACTACTACGTCAGCACGCCATCGCAGACCACCTACAGCGCCCCGTTACCGCGGTGCTCCTATCCGTACCAAGTGACCTCGACACTGAACGAACGCACCGGGCCGGGCTCCGGTTATTCGGTGGCGAGAACACTGCCGAGTGGAGCCCTGGCGTGGATCTACTGCCAGCGGTCCGGGTCAGCGGTGAACGGCACCTCCGTGTGGGACCGGCTCCAGGACACGTACTACGTCTCCGACTACTACGTCGCCACGCCCAGCAAGACGTCGTACAGCGCACCCATTCCCCGTTGCTGAACAGGGCGTGAGGCAGGATCCGAGGCATCCCTTGAAGGCGGGTGGCCGGGCCACGATCATGGCGACGTACACCGGCGTTCAGTCGAGGTAAGGAGCCGCCACGATGATTGTCGAGGACTTCCGGGAGTATCTCGCAGACATATTGCGTGAGGGATACAGCGTTCGCCACGACGAGCATGGATCGGATCCCGATCTCATCGACCCTGGTGGCAATCCAGTGGAGACGTGGCGCGCGGAGTACCCGTACGAGGAGCGGATGGAGCGTGACCATTACGAGGATGAGAAGTACGCCCTCCAGATCGAGCTGTTGAAGTTCCAGGACTGGGCGCAGGAGACGGGCTCCAAGCACGTGATCTTGTTCGAGGGTCGGGACGCGGCGGGCAAAGGCGGGACGATCAAGCGCTTCATGGAGCACCTCAACCCGCGAGCGGCACGGGTGGTGGCGCTCACCAAGCCGACGGAGACCGAACAGGGCCAGTGGTATTTCCACCGCTACGTCTCACATTTGCCGACTGCCGGTGAGATCGTGTTATTCGACCGGTCCTGGTACAACCGTGCCGGCGTGGAACGGGTGATGGGTTTCTGCAGCAATGAAGAGTACGGGCAGTTCCTTAGGCACGCGCCCCTTTTCGAGGAGTTGCTGGTCGAGAGCGGCTTTTCGCTGACCAAACTTTGGTTTTCGGTCACCCAGGCCGAACAGCGGACGCGTTTTGCCATCCGTCAGATCGACCCGGTGCGCCGCTGGAAGCTGTCACCGATGGACATCGAGTCTCTTGACCGGTGGGATGACTACACCAGGGCCAAGGAGGCCATGTTCCTGGCGACCGACACCGAGGACGCCCCCTGGACCGCGATCAAGAGCAATGACAAGAAGCGGGCCCGAATCAACGCGATGCGGTTCTTCCTTCATCAGTTCGACTATGCGGACAAGAACACCGACGTGGTCTACCAGCCCGATCCACTCCTCGTCACGCGAGGGCTGAACTCAATCGATTAGCTGGTGATTGCTGAACTCGGGGATGAGCGGAGACTGCGGTGGGCGGCGGCCATGCCGCCGCCGTGCGCGGGTGAGCCTCGTCAGTGCTGCCTGGCAGGATGACGTCGTCGAGGACGAACGCCGCTGACTGGGGAGTTGCTATGCCAGGTAATCCACCGTCGGTGAACACCGAGCGCCAGGCGCTCGTGGCCTATCTCGTCCAACAGCGCGACGGACTGAAGTATGCAGCCTACGGGCTCACCGAGCAGCAGGCCCGCGCGAGACCGACGGTCAGTGCGCTCAGCGTGGCTGGGTTGATCAAGCATGCGGCAACGACCGAGAAGAGCTGGATCCAGACCATGACCGGGATGGTCGATTCCGCCAAGGAGCGGGCGTACCTGGACAGCTTCACCTTGACCGAAGAGGAAACGCTCGAGTCGGTCATCGCCGATCTAGACCAGGTGGCCGCTGCGACGGAGGCGGCGGTAACAGCTCTGGATGATCTGGGCCACAAGGTGCGCCTTCCGGCGGCGCCGTGGTATCCCGAAGATCCCGAGGGATTCTCCGCTCGCTGGATCTTGCTTCACGTGCTCGAGGAACTGGCACGCATGCCGGTCACGCCGACATCATCCGAGAGCACATCGACGGTGCAACGATGTACGAGCTGATGGCGGCGGCAGAAGGTTGGCCGGAGACCGACTGGCTGAAGCCTTGGCGGCCGAAGGTTGACTGGGATTCGGCCGGGTCGAATGTTGACGAGGATTCGGGGGGTGGTCCCAGGACCGGCGAAAAGTGAGGGACTCGAAGGGTCGGCGCGTAAGACCCGCATTTTCGGCGGTGATGAAGACACGGCAGTATGGCCCAGACGTCTACTCAACGGGAGATGACGATGGCGGCACCGATGGGCCAATGGCGGGCGACGTACGCGCCAGGGACATCGCTGATCCTGGCTGGGCCGACATCGCTGGTGCTACTGCGAGAGCCGGGCACGGCGCAGGAGAGGCTGGTCAACGCGCTGTGGGAGCAGGTCATGCGGTCGGCGACGATGGGCGAGCTGGCTGCCCGTCTCGCCGTCTTCTCTATCGACAAGCTTCCGGGCTTCGCTGCCCTGTTCTGGACATCGAAGGGGATGCGCTCACTGGTTCGTGGTGACGTGACGGTCACCGACCCATCCAGCGGAAATGTGGTCGCCAGCGGGTCAGATATCCAAACGTGGAGTGAATCGGGGCTGGGCAATCTGACGCGCGTGAGCGTCATCACGGGAGAAGAAGCGGAACCCGGACCAGTCCTGCCGCTAGTGGTGGGAGTTGCGTACGCATCCTGGGTTTGCCTGGATGCGTCGGCCGACGCTCAGGTCAGGTCTCCGCAGGAGATTCCTGAGGAGGAATTCGAGTACACCTCGCCCGTTAGCCTGGCTGCGGCGTCCAGAAATCCGGCTGCCTCCTCAACGAGCCCGGTTGTCTTGTCAGTGAGCCAGGATCGGTCGTCGACGGCTGCGGCCGCACCGGCCGGGGATCTCGCTGCTGCTCCGGCAGCGCCTGCCGAGGGTCCACCGGTGGGCTCGGCTGCTCCGTCAGCGCCTGCCGAGGGTCCACCCATGGACTCGTCTGCCCAGGTAGTGCCTGCAGAAACTGCACCGATGAGCTCGACTGTTGAGGGTCTTCCAGATCCGCCTACGGAACCTTTTGAGGCCGGTCCTCTGTCCACCACGAGTGAGGATCCGTGGGGTTCGGACGACGACGGTCCGGATACCGAGCCGATGCCGGCCGTGGAGGACGGCGATGAACAGCCGCTGCAGGTAGGCCTGGCGGTCGACAGGTCGACCGACTCGAGGGAAGCTGATCTTGAGTCCAAGTCTGCCGGTGTCTCAGACGACATTCTGGAAGCTGACACCCAGCTGATGGAGGTGCCGATCGAGCACCCGGCGTTCAATCCTCAACTGTATGAACGACAGCAGGCAGCAGCGACTCAGGCGGCTATGCCACCTCCGGTCGCGGCAGACGTCGACGACACGCCCCCAACTCTGCCGCTGTCAAGCTCGCCTCGTGCGCCGCTAGCCCAGGACCCCTCCACTGAGTCCTTGATCATGGCCGCGGATTGCCCGCATGGACATAGCAATCCCCCGGCGGCAGCCACCTGCCGCATGTGCGGCGCGGCGATAGCACCGCAACGTCCTCGGCTGATTCACCGTCCGGTGCTCTGCGTCTTACAAGCTAGCGACGGAACGACCGCGGACGTGGACCGGGCGGTCCTGGTGGGGCGCGCACCGGACCCAGACCGTTCTAACTTCAAGGCGCCGCGGCTCATGTCTGTGCAAAGTCCGGGACACGACATCAGCCGCACACATGTTGAGGTCGCACCGAAGGGTTGGCAGGTGATAGCAATCGATCTCAACTCAACCAATGGCACGGTGCTGATTCGCCCGGGCGGTAACGAGCGCCAGCAGCTGGCACCCGGTGAGCATGTGCCGGTCCAGCCGGGCAGCGTCCTTGACCTTGGAGACGGCGTATCGATCACCGTAGCGCTTCCTTCCTGATGCGGAATCGGCGGCCACATCCGCCACAATAGGATTCCTCAACATCGCCCGATGAGGAGACCCGCATGGAATCGCCGCAGCCGGCTCCGCCGGTCAACACCACTGGCCTGCCGCCAGGCGTGGAGGTCGGTGCGCTGGGCAAGCGATTTCTTGCTCACCTGATCGATCGGCTTGTCCCGGCGTTGCTCATTGCGGCCGGCATCTATTTCGGTCCTAAGGTCGGCGGCGAGCTAGGATTCCTCATCCAAGTCGCGGCCGTTGTGCTGACGCTGGCTTGGGTGTTGTTCGTCTGGTGGGGTTTCGCGGTACGCGCAGCCGGTCCAGGAATGCGGTTGATGCGCTTGCAGTTGGTCGGTTTCTATGACGGCCGTCCGATCGGCTGGACGCGGTTTCTCCTCAGAGCACTGGTGCTGGCTGCGCTGTACGCGACCGTTCTCGGATTGTTGCTCATGTTGATCTTTCTGGTCATGCATCCGCGCAAGCAGGGTTGGCACGACCTTCTGGTGCACGCGGTGGTGATCAAGCAGCGTGCCCTCGCGCCTCGAAAGCCCGCCGCCGAGCAGCGACGTCAGGCCGATGCGATCACCCCAGAGCAACAGCGGCAGCTCGCGGGCACCGCAGCCTACGGCGGGCAGCCGCATTCGGCTCCCCAACCACTTGCTACGCCGGCTCCCCAACCACTTGCTCCGCCGGCCGCGGTTGGCGGTCACAGTCCGGGTACCCCTGCGGCTGGGCCTGCTCCTGGCGCGGCCCAGCCGCCCAGCGAGCCCTACGCCGGAATAGTGCCGGGAACAGAGTCCAGTGGTTATCAGCCCGCTCCGACAGCTGAATCCGGACGGTCCGCTGAACCCCATCCGTATAGCCGACCACGGACCGCAGACCGATCTGCCGAACCGCCCCAGCCGCCCACAAGCGGTGAGCCGGCTTCGTCCGGGCAGCCCAATCCGTACAGTCGACCACCGACCGCCGATCGATCTGCCGAACCGCCCCACCCGCCCACTAGCGGTGAGCCGGCTTCGTCCGGTCAGCCCAATCCGTACAGTCGACCCCCGACCGCCGACCGGACTGCCGAACCGCCTCCGCCGCTCATTCCACCGGCCGGAGTGCGGGCGCCTCCTGCTGGGGCCGCCGCGTTCGCTGCCGGGGCCAACGCTGATGGGCAGCCGGCAGGGGCGAGCGCCGGCCCGCCTGGCGACCGGCCGGCACCGAACGAGGCAGCCGGCCTCAGCCGGATTTCGCCCTCGATTGCCGTACCGGAGTCGGCGCGTGCCGACGGCCAGACCGGCTGGTTCGTAGTGCTGGACGACGGGCGTGAGATCGACATCACCGGCTTGGTGCTGCTCGGCAGAAATCCCCATGCGCAACCCGGCGAGGAAGATGCCCAGCTGATCAAGATCGCCGACGAGACCCGTACCGTTTCCAAGTCACATCTCGCCATCGCCACCGACAGAGACGGAGCGTTTCTGGTTGACCGCGGCTCCACCAATGGATCGACCGTCACGACGAGTGGCGGTGTGTCCACAAAGTGCCGCATGGGCGAGCGAGTGCGGGTCAGCGAAGGTTCCATCGTGTCGATCGGTGACCATTGGCTTGAGATCCGACGCCGGACCGACTGACCAAAGAGGGCCGCGGCTGCCGCTAACGTTGCCGCCATGTTGCTCTCGGACCGCGACATCAGAGCTGAGGTCGACGCAGGCCGGATCGCAATGGAGCCGTACGCGCCCGACCTGATCCAGCCGTCCAGCATCGATGTCCGACTCGACCGCTACTTTCGGGTCTTCGAGAACCATCGATATCCGCACATCGACCCCGCCGCCGACCAATCGGAGCTGACTCGCGCCGTCGAACCCGCCGGTGAAGAGCCCTTCATCCTGCACCCCGGCGAGTTCGCTCTCGGCTCGATCTATGAGGTGGTGACGTTGCCCGACGACATCGCCGCTCGCGTCGAGGGCAAGTCGTCTCTCGGCCGACTGGGATTGCTCACCCATGCGACGGCCGGATTCATCGATCCCGGTTTCTCGGGCCATGTGACTTTGGAGTTGTCGAATGTGGCGACCTTGCCGATCAAGCTCTGGCCGGGGATGAAGATCGGTCAGCTGTGCTTCTTCAGATTGAGCTCCCCGGCTGAATACCCGTACGGCTCGGAGAAGTACGGCTCCCGCTACCAGGGCCAGCGGGGTCCGACGCCGAGCAAGTCGCACCTCAATTTTCACCGCACGACCATCTGACATCCGGTCCCCTGAATCGCAGGCCGTCCAAGGTGGCTCACCGAACCGCACGCCATCCAAGGCGGCTTGCCCGAGCCGCCATCTAGGTCCGCGCTCACCACTGTTCGACTTTGAGCCCTTGAGGCGCACCGTGAGCCCGCTCTACTGGGCTCCACGTGTGGCGACGGGGCTCGAAGTCGTGAAGACGCCCGATGGGCAGTGGTAGCCCAGACGGCTGACCTGACTTGGCTCGATTTAGTGTCCAGCGGCTGCGTTCTTGACGGCGCTGATGGCGGCTCGGGTGTCGTCGTCGAGGGGTGTGCCTGCGTGGAGGAGGTGGTCGCCGGTCTGGACGGCGATGCTGCGGTAGCGGCGCAGGGTCTTCACGAGTTTCCTGATCGACCAGCCGGTTTGGCGTTCGAGCCAGTGGCTGACGGCGAGGGCGGCCATCACGATGGTGAGGTGGGCCTCGATGGAGTCGCGTTTGTGGTGGTAGATCGGCCGGGCACGTAGATCTGTCTTGGACATCCGGAAGCTCTTCTCGATCTGCCACAGCTGGTGGTAGGCACCCAGCACGTACTCCGCGGTCGGCGCTTCGAGGTTGGTGACGTAGCCCTTCAACCCGGCTAGGGCGCGGGCTTTGGTCTCCAGGCTTCGGTTGATCGTCTTCGTCGCACCGGTGAGCTGGACGAACCGGTTCCGCTTCACCGCCGCCTGCCCGGCGACGGCCTTCTCGGCCTTGGCGATCTGCTGATCGATGCCTTTCAACGTGCGGCGGGCCCGGTCGGCCCGGTACTGGTAGAAGATCGTCCGTTTCCGGGGATCGGTCTTGGTGCCCATCACCCACGGCTGGACGAAGATCTGCCCGTCGCCCGTCGGCTCGCTGGGATGGGTCCTTCGCCACTGGCTCACTTGGTAGGGGACGTCGGGGATCCGGGTGCCGACGATGAACTTGAGCCCGGCATCCTCGAGCGCGGCCAGGTTGGCCTCCGACAGCATCCCGGCATCGGCGACCACCGTCACCTCTGGTAAGCCGTGCGCCGCGGCGAAAGCCTCGATCACCGGCAAGATCGTCTTCGTCTCGGCGGTGTTGCCATCGAACGCGTGAACCTGCAGCGGGAACCCGCGCACATCGGTCAACAAGCCGACGGTGATCTGCGGCTCCAGCCGACGTTCCTTAGAGAACCCGGGCTCGCGGAACCCGTCACCCTCATTGGTCTCGAAGTACAACTGTGGTGACGTCGTAGAGCACCAACGTCGCCGGGCCCAACCCGACATGC
>DATFQP010000407.1:0-14437 GCA_035264145.1 Propionibacteriaceae bacterium | reverse complement strand
ACCGCGCGACCCTCGAGCAGGGCAGCCATCGAGCCTTCCAGGTGACGCGCGGTCCGAGGGTCGATCAGCGAGGTCGCCTCGTCGAGGACCAGCGTGTGGGGGTCGGCCACGACGAGCCGGGCTAGCGCGATCTGCTGGGCTTGGGCCGGGGTCAGGGCAAGGTTCCCGGAGCCCAGTTTGGTGTCGAGCCGCTGTGGCAGCCGTTCGACCCAGTCCCACGCGTCGACCGTCCGCAACGCCTCGACGACGCGTCGGTCCGGTGAGTCCTCGCGGGCCAGGATGATGTTGTCCCGGACGGTGCCCGCGAACACGTGGTGCTCCTGCGTGACGAGCGCAACCTCGGTGCGCAAGACCTCCAGTGGCAGCCTGATCGCCTCCACGCCACCGATCGTCACAGAACCGGTCCGCGGGCCGTTGACGCCGGAAAGCAGCCGGCCCAGCGTTGACTTGCCGGATCCGCTCGGCCCCACGATGGCCAGACGCTCGCCCGGGCGGAGGTCGAGATCAACACCGTGCAGGACGTCGCGGCCTTGCCGGTAGGCAAACCGGACGTCCCGGGCGGAGACGCGGGTATCCGCCGGCAGCTGGTCTCCCGGTTCTCGATCTTGCGGCACAGCAGCGATGCCCAGCAGCCGTGTGGTGGAGGCAATGCCGATCTGCAGCCGATCAAGATTTCGAACGAGCCGCTCCAACGGATCGATCAGCGCCTGGAGATACAGCGTGGCGGCGGTGATCTGGCCGAGCGTGACCCAGCCGTTCACGTAGCCCCAACCACCGACCAACAGCAAGATCACCAGCGGCGTGTCGTACGCCAGCCCGAGAAGGCCAAACAAGATGTTCCGGAGCGCCATCGTGTACCGCTCGGCTTGGCTTGCCACAGCCACGTCACCGTCACCGCGCTCGATCCGCTTGGCTTGCAACCCGAGCGCCTCGATGGTCCGAGCGCCCTCGACCGTCTCGGTGAGCGTGGAATTGATCTCCGAGTAGGTCCCACCTTCAGTGATGTAACCCTTGGGCGCGCGCGCGATATAGCGCCACCCAGCGACGAGTACCAGCGGCGTGGTGAGCAGCAGTGGCACCGAGAGCAGCACCGAGTTGAGGAGCATCGCCACGATGGTCAGCAGGGCGGTCATGCCGGCAATCACGGCCTCAGGCAGGCCGTAGCGCACGCTCTCGCTCATGGTGCCGACATCGCGCGTCACCCGGGTGACCAGATCACCGGAACTGGCGCTCTCCACCTTCCCCAGCGGTAGGCGCAGGACCGTACGCACGACGTACTCGCGTGCCTCCGCCAGCAGAGCCTGGCCGAAGACGACCGACGCCAACAGCGCGAAAAAGGTCGCTGCGGCTTGGACGATCACGACTCCTGCCACCGCCAGCACTAGGCCATTCAGCCTGGCGGCGAGCGTCGCGGGTTCGGCGGCCTCGTCGACCAGATAGCCAAGAATCCGCGGCACCGCCAGCCCGGCCAGTGCCGCCACCGCATGCAGGACCAGCAGGGTCGCTACCAACAGCCGTCGCCGGCTCAACATCCTGCCGACAAAGCTGACCACGGCCGTCCGCTCGGCCACCGGGAGTCCACGTTCGGGGCGGCGCGAAGCGGCGAAGATCTCCCTTGCTCGGCGTTCCCGAAACAGATGGCGGCGTCGCCACTCGGCCAACCGCTGGACTACAGATCCGGCGCCGGATGGGTACAGCTGGTCCGGAATCCTCCGGTTCGCCGGAGTTCGTCGCCACGTCTCGGCCGATCCCCGAAGTCCGACGTGGAGCTCAGACATCGATATTCTCCAAGGTCCGCGACACCACGGCCCGATAGTCCGAACTGGTCTCCAACAATGAGTGGTGGCTACCCACCTCGACGATCTTGCCGTCCTTGAGCAGGGCGACCTCGTCGGCATAGTGCAGCAACAACGGCGAGGCAGACATGACGATCGTGGTCCGGCCGGCCCGGTGAGCCGCCAGCCGGCTGGCGATCAAGGCTTCGGTGTGCGCGTCCACGGCAGACGTCGGCTCGACCAAGATCAGGATCTCTGGATCCACCGCAAGCGCACGGGCCAGGATCACCCGCTGCCGCTGGCCGCCCGAGAGACCTCTGGCCCGCTCCTCGAGCACGCCCTGCCAGCCGCCAGGAAGGGCCTCGAAGACATCCTCCGCCGCCGCGATGTGCAACGCCGTTTCGGCCTCCGTCAAGCTCAGCCGGCCATGCGGATCGATCACGTCCTGCAACGTGCCGGCGAACAGCTGGCTCTTGGTGTCGACAACCAAGATCAGGTCGCGGACCTCGGCCAACACAGCATCGGCCAGATCAACCGAGCCCAGGCTCACCCCGGAGCTGCGGTCGGCCAGCTCCTTGGCCTTCAGGGCCAGCTCCGCCCTGGCTCGCTGTCGGCGCTCTCTGGTGCGTCGAGCCGCGCGGCCCTTGACGCCGTCATCGATGTCCAGGCTCGGTGGCTCGGAATCATCCGGCAGATAACGGCCCAGGCGGTCAGCCAGGGCCGCCGCTTCGTCGGGCACTCCGGACACCACCATGGTCAACCGACCGGGCTGGCCGACGAAACCGGAAGCCGCATCTCGAATCGAGGCCCCGGTCGGTAGCTGCAGAGCGGGATCCGGCGCTGACCAGGGTGGCTGCTGGCCCAGGGCCGCGCTGGTCTTTCGGGCAGCGACCACCGCGCGCACCCACTTCTGCGCCAGTTCGAAGAACGTCTGGATGGGCCAGATCATGAAGACCGCGTAGCCGAAGAAGCTGATCAGTTCACCGATGCTGAGGCGACCGGCGATCACCTCCCGAGCGCCCAGCCAGGTGAGGACGACCAGGAACAGCCCGGAGAACAGCACACTGACTGCATCCGTCGCGGCCTGCCACCGACCCGCCGCAACTCCCGCCGCCCGCGTCTGCTGCGACTGGTCTTCGTAATTGCGCGCGAACGTACGCTCGCCGCCGATTCCACGAAGGATCCGCAGCCCGGCGACGATGTCGGTGGCCAGCGACGTCAGCTCGGACGAACGCGTCCGCTCGGTCTGCTGCCGACGCTCCAACGGCCGTAGCAGCGGCATCGCCAACACCACCAGAAGTGGAGCGGCGAGCAGCACTACCAAGCCAAGCCGTGGGGAGGTAGAGAGCACCAGACCCGCAATAACGAGATAGCTAACCAGTGCTCCGACGGCCCGGGTCCCGATCTCAGTGAGCGCGCCAAGATGATCGGTGTCGTTGGAGGAGACACTGAGGACCTCGCCAGTCGGCACCCGTTGGGGCAGGACGTGGCCCAGCTGGGTGGTCTTGCGGGTCACCAACATCATCACGCTGAACATCGTGATCAGCCAGGTCCGGACGATCAGCGTGTGGCGAGTCACTCCCGCGGCCACACCGGTAAGGGCGAGGGCCAGGAGCACCATGCTGAGCCAGAACACCGTCGACAGGTCGCGCTGTGTGATTCCCTCATCGATCACCTTGCCAACCACAAAGGGACCAACCGAACCAGGCAACCATTCGAAGACGCCAACCACAGAACTGACGATCAAGAGCCCCGCCTGTTGTGCCATCAGCCAGGCGATGAAGCGGACCGGGCTGCGGGTGTCCGGATCTTGAAAGTGCTCGCGCCGTCCCGCAGGCACACTCAAGCCCGCCTCGGCGCGCTCTCCGGAGCGGGCTGCGGGCGTACGGAACTCCGGAACTACGGGGGGGAAGTCTTGCATGACCGAACCACTGTATGGCGGTCCTCGGACAGGGCTCCAAGGGTTTTCCCACGGCTCCACGGGCAGCCGGTGTCCAGCGTGACTCAGCCTAAGATCGAATTCATGACCAGTGATCAAGGTGGCGCGAACGAGGCGCCCGAGCAGATGCAGGGCGTCGCCGGAGCAACCCCCGACGGTCGAGGGTACGTCGTCACGCCTCAAGCCATGGCGGTGGAAGGCCCACCCCAGCCCGAGGTCGAGGAAACCGCTGTGAAATCGGTGACCGACATGGTCGAGGAACCGGCCAAGGTGATGCGGATCGGGAACATGATCCGGCAGCTACTGGATGAGGTGAAGTCCGCACCGCTGGATGATGCGAGTCGGCAGCGGCTGCGGCGCATCCACACCGCGTCCATCAAGGAACTCGAAGACGGACTGGCCCCCGAGCTCATCGACGAGCTGGAGCGGATCACCCTGCCCTTCACAGACGAAGCGACTCCGACCGATGCCGAGCTGCGGATCGCGCAGGCTCAACTCGTCGGCTGGCTGGAGGGACTGTTCCACGGAATCCAGACCGCCCTCTTCGCCCAACAGATGGCGGCTCGCGCCCAGCTCGAGCAGATGCGACGAGCGTTGCCGCCAGGATCGATGCCTGGGACGGCGGTGCAGCCCGAGATGCCGAACCGGGACCGCAGCAGCGGAATGTATCTGTAGCTGGCCGGTACGACCGCCATCGTGCCTCGAATGTCATCGGTAAGCGGTGGGAGTTGAAAGGTGCCGAAAACGTCCTCCATCCGTCTTCCTGCTGAGTATGGGACACCGGCGCAAACCCTGCCCTGGGAGGATGTCCGGTCGCGGCTTGAGCAGGCGACCCAGTACTGGCTGGCGACGACCCGACCCGACGGACGACCTCACACCGTGCCGGTCGACGGGCTCTGGGTCGATGATCTCTGGTACTTCGGCGGCTCGCCCCAAGCCGTCCACCAACGTAACCTGCACACCAATAGCGAGATCGTCGTGCATCTGAGCGACGCCATGAAGGCCGTCATCGTGGAAGGTGTCGCCAGCTGGCGCGTGGTGGCGTCGTCGGACGCGCGTGGTCTTGCGGCAGCGTCAAAAGCGAAGTACGGCTACGCGCCGCCGCTTCGCGCCTATACCTCGGGCACCTGGATTCTCGAGCCTCGGCGTGTCCTCGCCTGGACCAACTTTCCGCAAGACGCGACCCGCTTCGACTTCGACACGGCGGGTCGTCCGTGACCCTTGTCTGCGGGGTCGAGGGCTCTGGCCTGGCGTGACGCCGCGGCAAATGTGGACCGAACGAACGGGGGCCTTGGGATCTGCCGGCCAAACGCGCGGCTCAGCCAAACCAGTGGAACAGCTCGGCTACTGGACCGCCGTCGGCGAACGTGTCCGTGACCACGTCGGCGGCCTGCTGCACGTCCTCCGGCGCATCGCCGATCGCTACTCCGCGCCCGGCCCAGCGCAGCATCTCGATGTCGTTCCGGCCGTCACCGAAGGCCAGCACGTCGGTGGGATCGACGCCAAGATCATCGGCCACGTCCTGCAACCCGCTGGCCTTGTTCACACCCAGCGGAGCGATGTCAAGCCACGCACTCCAACCGACGAAGTAGGTCACGCCTTGCAGGCCCAGATGCCTGGCGAGACTGGTGAAGTCCTCGTCGGATCGGTCGGGGTCGCGGAGGATGATGCGGGTCACCGGGCGGGCACTGAGCTGCTCGATACTCTCGATGACCATCTCACCGGTCAGATCCCCGCCGGGAAAGTGACCATTGAGACGGTAGCCGCGACCGATCTCCTCGACGGCGATCAGGGTGCCGGGAGCGAACTGCACCACTTTCTTGATCACTTCCCGCGGATCGAACGTAACTGCTTTGCGGATTTCCTGGGGAGGGTATGAGACGACAACCGCACCGTTGGAAGCTACGGAAGGTCCGGGAGGCAGCCCCAGCTCGTCGAAGACAGGTCGGGTGCCGTGCCATGATCGCCCGGTCGCCAGGACCACCGGAACGTCGGCGTCCAGCACTCTGCCGACGGCCTTCCGGACGGCTTCAGGAAGCGCGCCGTCGTGATCGACGACGGTGCCGTCGATGTCGAGAGCGACCAGGCGGGGCCGCCAGGTCGTAGCACGAAGACTCATCGGCGGCGCGGTCAGGCTCCCCGGCCGACCGGCCGCAGATACTCGCGTCCACCAAGGAAGGGGCGCAGCACCTCGGGAATGCGAACGCTCCTGTCCGCCTGTTGGTGGTTTTCCAAGATCATCACGATTGTCCGAGCCATGGCGCAGAGCGTTCCGTTCAACGTGGCGACCGGCCCCGGACCACCCGGAAAGCGGGCGCGAATGTTCAGCCGACGCGCCTGGAACTCGGTGCAGTTGGACGTTGAGGTGATCTCCCGATACCGCTGCTGTGTCGGCAGCCAGCCGTAACAGTCGTACTTCCGGGCTGCACTCAGACCAAGATCACCACTGGCCAGTTCGACGACCTGGAAAGGAATCTCCAGGGCGGCGATGAACTCCTTTTCCCAGGCCAAGAGTCTCTGGTGCTCCGCATCGGCATCTTCCGGGGCGCAGAAGACGAACATCTCGACCTTGTCGAACCAGTGGACGCGGAAGATGCCCCTCGTGTCCTTACCGTGCGAGCCCGCCTCCCGCCGATAGCTCGGACTGTAGCCGGCATATCGCAGTGGAAGGGAGGCCGGATCCAAGATCTCGTCAGTGTGATAGGCGGCCAGCGGCACCTCGGCTGTACCGACCAGATAAAGATCATCTTCGACGAGGTGGTAGACATCCTGAGCCGCCTGACCCAAGAATCCGGTCCCTTCCATGGCGCGTGGCTTGACCAGGGCCGGCGGCAGGATCGGCATGAAACCCTTCTGCAGCGCCATCTGCATCGCGAAGTTGATCAACGCCAGTTCGAGCTCGGCGCCCTGACCTGTCAGGTAGTAGAAGCGGCTTCCGGACACCTTGGCACCCCGCTCGACGTCGATGGCACCGAGGAGCTGACCCAGCTCCAGATGATCTTTCGGAACGAATCCCTCCGCATCGAAGTCGCGCGGTCGACCCTGGGTTTCCAGTAGCGCGTAGTCGTCCTCACCGCCCCGCGGAACGCCGTTCGCGACCAGATTGCCGACCAACTTGAGCATCTGATCGAAAGCCGCTGCCACCTCGGCACGCCCGGCGTCGGCCTTCTTCACCAGATCGGCGAGCTCCTTCGTACGCTCGAGCAGCGCCTGCCGTTCCTCGCCACTTGCCTTGGCCACGTGCTTGCCAAGTTCCTTCTGCTCGGCGCGGAGCTCCTCGTAACGGGCGATCGCGGTGCGGCGGGCCTCGTCCGCCGCGAGCAGGTCGTCCACCAGCGATACCGACTCGCCACGTGCACGCTGGGATGCTCGGACGCGGTCGGGGTCGCTTCGAAGAACCTTGACGTCGATCACCCAGTCAGCCTACCGAGCAGCCTGGCCCGTCAGCCGGAGATGAGGCGGTGCCGATGAGCAGCATCAGCGGCCGATTCTTTGATCATTCCCCGCGCTGACTTTGGGGAGCCGCGGACCAGACCGACCATAATTCCAGTAGGCCCGCCTACGCGATGGAATGATGGTCCACCATGGTCCGCAGGCCACCGGCTCGATCGACGATCGCCATCGTCGTCGGGTTTCTTGCCGCGTTTGTCGTCTGGACCTGGCTCAGCTTCGCGTGGTCGCCGTTGGCTGAATTGGACCAGCGATCGCTCGCCCCCAGCGTCGACATCGCCTCGCCGACCGCTCAGATAGTCAGTGCATGGGCACTGCTGACCTGGCCGGGCGTGGTGTACCTGGCTTTGGCCGGCCTGGCGCTCTGGGCGTACCGGCACCGGTTCCGGCAGCTCGCCATAGCGCTGATCTTGATCATTCCACTGGGTTGGGGTGCCGCAACGCTGCTGAAAGTCAGCCTCCACCGGGAGCGGCCGAGGCAGGGGCTGGATCTGTTGACGTCGACCGGATACGCCTACCCTTCTGGCCACACGGTTGCCATCGTCGCCACCACCATTGCCGTGGGCGCCACCCTCGCGGTGACCCGGCAGAACGCGTTGAGACGGTTGCTGTGGGGACTGCTCGGCGGCGCGCTGGTCATCGCGGTCGCTCTCGACCGGTGGTTGAGCGGTGCGCATTACGTGTCGGATATCGTCGGCGGCGCACTGCTGGGCGCGCTCGTTGCGTCGTTGTCGCTGTTGCTGGCCGGAGTGAAAGTGCCGGTTCCCCATGAACTGGTCACCGAGCTCGTACGCAGCAAGGCGCAGGTCGTCCCCCCGGCGCCGCAGAAACGTTGCGCCGTGATCGTCAATCCAACCCGGGTGACCGACTGGACCACATTTAGGCGTCACGTCGAGTACCAGGTGAAAACGCGCGGCTGGCAGCGGCCACTGTGGCTCGAGACCACCGAAGAAGACCCGGGCCGGGCTATGGCGCGCCAGGCCGTCGAGGCGGGCGTTGACCTCGTGCTGGGCGCCGGGGGTGACGGCACGATCCGAGTCGTCTGCTCGGCCTTGGCCGGCACGGGAATCCCACTCGGCTTGATCCCCGCCGGAACCGGGAACCTCTTGGCCCGTAACCTCGGCATACCCCTGGACGAGGCGGCCGCTCTTGATGTTGCCTTCAACGGACTGAGCAAGCCGATCGACCTCGTCAAAGTCACCTTCGATGATCAGGCCAGCGATCATTTCGCCGTGATGGCGGGGATCGGTCTGGATGCGATGATCATGCAGGGCACCCATCCCGAACTCAAGAAAGCGGTGGGATCGGCGGCGTACTTCCTTTCCGCCGCACAGCATGCCAAGCATCCGGCTCTGAACACCACCATCGAAATGGACGATGGGCCGCCGATGAAACGCCGAGCGCATGTCATCGTGATCGGCAATGTGGGCTATCTCCAGGCCAACATCCAGCTGATCCCCGATGCGAAAGCAGACGACGGCCTGCTGGACGTGGTGATCGCCTCCCCACGCGGTCTTCGGGACTGGGTCCGGCTGACCACCCGAGTGCTGATCCGGCGGCACCGGCCGGATGATCAGCTGGACCGGCTCACCGGTCGGCGGGTCAAGATCACCGTCGATCATGCGGACCACTATCAGATGGACGGTGACACGGTCGGTGAATGCACGTCGCTGGTGGCGGAGGTGCAGCCAGGCACCCTGCTGCTCCGTGTCCCGAGGCTGCGCCGGGCGATCACCGCTGGACCGTCAGCCATTGCAGCCGATCCATCAACGAACGGTGCGTCGCCGTCCCCTGCTGCGGCCCCTCTGGTGGAAGACGACCCCCGCTCCGTGGTCTTGCCCGCTGAGGGGACGGTGGCGCCGAATCCTCCTTCAACCCCTGTGCGACTTTGAGCCCCGTCGACACACATTGAGCCCGGTACATCGGGATCAAGGTGCGAGCGCGAGGCTCAAAGTCCGATGAGAGAGCGAATGTCCGCAATGCGCGGGGCTCGAAGTCCGATGAGGCGGGCGAAGGGTCAGCCCTGGAGGCGCTTGAGCCAGGCTGCGGCGGCGGCATAGTCCGCGTTGGAGGTTCCGCGCGGAACATTTGGTTCGGTTCGGTCAGCACGCGGATAGCTGCCGAGGAAGACGACATCGGCGCAAATCCGGTGCAGTCCCATCAACGCTTCGGCCAGCCGCGCATCGGCGACATGTCCCTCGGCGTCCACCGAAAAGCAGTAATCACCCAGGGTGCGCTTGGTCGGCCGGGACTCGATCCGGCAGAGGTTCACCCCTCGGCTGGCGAACTGTTCGAGAATCTCAAGCAGCGCGCCAGGATGATCTTCGCGCATGAACAAGACCATCGTGGTCTTGTCGGCGCCCGTCGGAGGGCCCACGGTACCGGGGCGGGAGACAAGGACGAACCGGGTCACTGCATCGGGGTTGTCTGCGATCTCGGCGGCCAGCGCTTCAAGGCCGAACTGCTCGCCGGCGATCTTGGCGCAGATGGCTGCATCGAACCGGGAGTCCGAATTGGCGACTTCCGCTGCGGCGCCGGCGGTCGACCCGGACTCGGTGACCAGCGCCTGCGGCAACTTCGCTGCCAGCCAATCCCGACATTGGGCGGCGGCATGGGGATGGGTCAGCACGTTCCGTACCTCGTCCAGCCGCGTACCGGGTCGGCCGAAGAGACTGAACTGGACGGGCAACAGCACCTCGCGCGTGATCACCAACGGCTCGCCGTACGTCAGATTGTCCAACGTCGCGGTGACTCCGCCTTCAACGGAGTTCTCGATCGGTACAAGCGCCGCCGTGACCTCGCCGGCCCGGACCGCATCGAGTGCCTGGCCAACCGTGGCGTAGGGAATCGGCTCACCCGACAGTGAAGGCAGGCTCAGCAGGGCCTGATGCGAAAAGGTCCCGGCTGGCCCGAAGTAGCCATACGTTGCCGGCGCAGATGTGAGCACCGGGTCAGGCTATCTCCCACCTCGGCCCCTCACCCGGCGAATATCGCGAGCTACGCAGCGATCCGTTGAGCGGCCTTATCGCTGCGCTTGCCGACCGGGACGAGGGTGGTCGCCGCCCCCAGTCCGGACGGCGGCATACCGACGTAGATCGACTCGGCTCGGCCGACCTGGAAGGTTTCGTGCCAGATTCCTACGGCACCGGGTGCGTTGCGGGCCCTCTTGTTGAACGCAGTCCATGCTGGGCGGTGCGCCGCATCCCGGTTGCTGGCGTAGTCGTAAAGGCGATCCACCGAATTCCAGTACTGAACGAGCCACGGACTACGAGGATCAAAGACCAATCGCGAGCCGAGGAATCCCGACTCCGGATCTCGCGCCAGTTCGCTGAGCATTGCTGGCATTGCGCGGAACACCGGCAGCCACAGGTCGGGCCGCCACGGCTTGTTGATCCGCATACCGATGAGAAACAGCACCAGATCACCGTCGTAGCGGTGCGTCATCCGATATGGATTAATTGACGGCATGCACGACCTGCTGGGCGTGGCGGCGGAGGCCATCAGCCGACCGGGCGCACCAGGGCAATCGCACGAACGGGTCCATCAGCTCATGGCGCGATGGGGCTGGCGGATCGATACCAAGGACTGCACCGCTCATGCCTCCTTGGCTGAGGCACTGAATGCGCTGGAGTCGGCCGGGTTCGACCTCTCTGAAGCCGCTCTCGAGAACTATCGCGCCCACATGGAGCAGATCGCTGAACGCGAGGTGGCGAACGTACCGACAGACTCGCCGGAGTCGGCGGTACGGTACGTCGCCCTGGGCACCGTCCTGATTGAGCCGGTGCTCCTCGCCCTCCGCCGAATGGCGCAGCAGGAGGCCTCGGCCCGCCGCTTCGACACGCAGCCATGAGCCGTCTCGATTCGTTCATCGCAGGTCTGCCCAAGGCTGAACTGCATGTGCATCACGTGGGCTCCGCCTCGCCGCACATCGTCGCCCAGCTCGCGGAGCGGCACCCGGGAAAGGTGCCGAGCAACCCGGACGAGCTCGCTCGGTTTTTCCGGTTCGACGACTTCGCGCACTTCATCACGATCTATCTGTCGGTCGTCGAATTGATCAGGACAGCTGAAGACGTCCGGTTGCTGACCTATGAGGTGGGCGCTGACATGGCGACCCAGAACATCCGGTACGCCGAACTGACCGTGACTCCGTACTTGTCCGTGAGTGATCGGTTGCCGGCTGAAGCCTTCCTGGAAGCGATTGAGGACGCTCGCGTCGCCGCTGCCCGTGACCATGGAGTGGAGTTGCGCTGGATCTTCGATATTCCGGCGGACTTCGGCATTCCGGGCGCCGAGTTCACCACCTCGATCGCGTGTGATCATGACATTCCCGGCCTGGTGGGCTTCGGTATCGGAGGTGCAGAACGTGGCTTTCCGCGGCCGATGTTCGCTCGTTATGTCGATCGCGCCCGGGCGGCGGGTCTGCACAGCGTGCCGCACGCTGGCGAGACGACCGGCCCGCAGACCGTTTGGGACGCCATCCGCGATCTCGGCGCAGAACGGATCGAGCACGGCATCAGCGCGGTGTATGATCAAGCACTCCTTGATCATCTGGTCGCCCACGACATCACCCTGGACGTCTGCCCGACCTCCAACGTGGCACTCAAGGTTGTGGCCGACTTGGAATCCCATCCGATCCGAGACCTGGTGGCCGCCGGTGTGCGGGTCAGTGTCAATACCGACGACCCGCCGATGTTCGCCACCAACCTCAATACGGAGTACGGCATCGCCGCGCGATTGCTCGGGCTCGATCAGCACGGGATTGCCGACCTCGCACGCACGGCCGTCGAGTCGTCCTTCCGCGATGAGGCCGGCAAACGGCAGCTGCTAGCGGAGATCGACACTTACACGGCTCAGGCAGGTTGAACACACTCTGTACGTCATATTCCAAATCGGTTATATTTCATTCGGTGACCGCGTTCGCCGCCTTGGCTGAGCCTTCGCGCCGCCGGATCCTCGACCTGCTCCGGGAGGGCGAGCGCCCGGTAGGCGAACTCGTTGACCACCTCCGGGTCTCGCAGCCCGCCGTCTCGAAGCAACTGCGGATTCTGAAGGACGCGGGGCTGGTCGGTGTGCGGCCCTCCGGTCGACGCCGCCTCTATGCCCTGCGGGCTGCGCCGCTGGCCGAGGTGGACGCGTGGCTGGACCCGTACCGGAGACATTGGATCGAACGACTAGATGCTCTCGAACAGCACTTGGAGGACAACCCATGACCGAAGGCATTCTCACCGAAATCGATGGTCGGCCGGCGCTCCGCTTCACCCGCCGCCTCGCGCACCCCATCGAGCGCGTCTGGCGGGCAGTAAGCACGTACGACGAGCTGGCCGCCTGGTTCGTCGGGCCGGTGGACTTCAAGGAGGTCGGCCAGCGCTTCGAGGCCATGGAGCAACCCGGTGAAGTGCTGCGCTTCGAGGCTCCTCGCAGCTTGGCCTGGGAATGGGGCGGCGAGCGATTCTCCTTCGACCTGGAACCTGAGGGAGACGGCACGGTGCTGACGTTCGTGCACGTGTTCGCCGACCGTGACCACGGCGCCGATTACGCGTCAGGCTGGCACTTCCACTTCGATCGCCTGGAAGCCCATCTTGAAGGACGGCCTGTGCCGGAGGGCGAGCCCAGGCGGCTCGTTGCGCTAAACGATCACTACTCCGAGCGCTTCGGGCTTGACCCTGAGGTCGGCCGGCGAGCCATCGCCGAATACTACGGCGCCACCGAGCACACCGACTGACGGCTGGCCATCGGCGCAGCCAGCCGCACGACTCATTAGGGCGTCACACCGCCGGCGATAGGGAGCTCCCACTTCGAGCCTCAGTGGCAGTTCTTGAGCCCTGTGCTTCGGGCTCAAAGAGTGAGGTCCGGGCTCAAAGTGGGATGTGGGCCGCCAGCAAGACCGAGTCCGTCGAAATCGACGCGTACCGTCGGTGCATGCCCGACCCCGCGGAGATCCGTGGCCGTAAGCGGCGGTCAGACCGAAGCGTGCTGGGCGGGACCTGTCTGATGGCCGTCTCGCTGCTGGTCAGTTCACGGGAGCTTGCGCCACCGATGGCGACAACTGTGGCGGCAATCGCGGGATTCTTGTTGCTGATGTACGGCGTCCACCTGGGCTGGCTGGTGTTCTACGACCGGGAATCCGACGGCCCGCCGAGCTGATAAGGAACGGGTCGAGGGTCACTGTGCGGCGTTTCGGCCGGAACCGGTGGCGAGCAGCGGTGGCGGCGTTACGGCCTCAGGCTTGGCCCGCAGCGGAAAGAGCTCTTCTCGATCCGGCTTCTTCCACCACAGCACGACAGCCAGAAGGACGCCGCATTGGACGATTGGTGAGAAAGTGTCGCGAATCCGGTGGGCGGTGAGATCAAGTACAGGGCCCATCTCCACGGCCCTCCCGGGCACGTAGGCCAACGACAGTGGCGCCGCGCGCAGCAGCATGATCCGGTCGAGCTTGGAGGGCGCCATCAGCGCCAGCGGCATCCAGGCGAGCAGGTCATACCAGGACAGCGTGTACATGGAGGTGATCAGCCACGCAACCGATAACACCACCGACGTGCGCAGCGCAATGGTCAGCGGATCGCTCTGCGGCTCCACCCCCTTGCCCAGCCCCGGAGCGGCGGTCCAAGGCACCACGCGCGAGAGCATCCAGGCGATCACGAACAGGGCGGCGTAGCAGAGCACTCCGACGACCACCTTCGCCTGCGTGGATGTCAGGAACAGCACGAAGAAGCGATACACCGGGTTGGCCCACGAACCCACGCTCACATAGCTGCCGTTGCGCAGCGCCTGGAAGAAGGCGGTCGGCTGCCACACCGCATAGGCGAGGCCCATCGGAACCACCGTGCCGGCGCAGAGCAGCAGCGCCTTCTTCGGTTCGCGCCGATAGGCCCACAGCATGGCAAACCCCCAAAGCCCGATGCTGATCTTGGCGCAGCCTGCTAGGCCGATGCCGATGCCGGCCAGGAACGGGTTCTTGCGGACGAACAGCATCCCTGCCACGGCGAACATCACCGAGAGAGCCTCGTTGTGCGCACCGGCGACCACCGCCCAGATCAGCACGGGGTTGGCGATGGTGAAGAGCGCCACGCGCCCCTGCCGCCGATGATCGCCGTGGGCCAGCAGCATGACTCCGGCGCACGCAAGGATGAAAGGCACCACGGAAAAGACCTGGAGCCAGAACACGATGTCGTGCATGTTTTCCCCGCCCAGCACGTTCGCCAGCCACTGGGTAAAGGAGGTGATCGGGCCGTAAACGCTTGGGGTGTCCTGCCATGGCCGCTCGGTCCAGCGC
>DATFQP010000406.1:0-2398 GCA_035264145.1 Propionibacteriaceae bacterium | reverse complement strand
CGGCCTCAGCCTGGTCGAGTCCGACGTACGCCTTCCGGTCGGCGTCGAGGCGCTGCCACCGATCGGCCGCACGTTCGCCCCGCCGACGCCGGCCTGCGGATGACCCTGCACGGCTGAGTCGACGTCAAGGGCCGCCCCGTCGTGGCGTCTATCCCGTAGGCCAACGAGCGCTGCAGCGGGAGCTCGGGAACCTTCCCGTAGAGCTGCAGATCCCTCGGGCCGCCCGTCCACAATTTCCCATGACTTATTACCTGCTGGAGACTCGGCGTGTCGCCCGTCTTCGGGCCAATACCGTTGAAAAAACCCGACCTGACCGCGGCCCTCTCAGGAGCCCTACCGCAGCACGGTCGGCGAGCAATATCAACGCCGAGCAAGCGAGAGAACCCGGCGCGCCAGAAATTGGGCCCAACCTAGGCCCAACGGCTTGGGCAACTATGCACGAGTGCGTGCTAAGGAACCTGCTAAGAGCTCAGTGCCACGCTCAGTCTGTCGCTCTAGCCATCAGCTCGCCGATCTGAGGGTCAAGGGGTCGCGAGTTCAAATCTCGCCAGCCCGACAAGCGAAGCACCTTGTCAGTGCAGGTTTGGATGCTTCTGAGCAGCAGTCCGAGCCACGGCTAACGGATTCGACCGCGCAGCTGACCGCGCGAGATCACCTCCGGTGTGATCGCCGGCCTTGATCTTCAGGCCTTCGGTGGTGAGACCGGAGGAACCATGGCGGGCCGTCGTACCAAGCGCTCGGACGGGCGCTTCTGCCTCAACATGACTGTCGAGAACGCGGACGGGACCAGGCGGCGGGTCTACTTCTACGGCCGCACCCAGGCCGAGGCCAGAGCCAAGGTGGCGGCGGCCCGTGAGCGAGTCGGACGCGGCGAACCGCTGGCTTTCGTCGTCGTCACCGTCATCGCCTTCTTCGCGATCTTGTTTACGACGCGGTATCCGCAGGGCTTGTTCGACCTCAATGTCGGGGTGCTGCGGTGGTAGTGGCGGGTCAACTACCACGGCTACTCGGCACTGGCTACCGACCGGTACGCGCCGTTCACGCTCGCCGATGTCCCGGACGACCCGGCACGGCTGGAAAATCAACTACCCGCAACAGCTCAACCGTTGGCTGCCGCTGGTCAAGTGACTGCTCGCGGTGCCGCACTACCTCGTCGTCGGCGCGCTCGTCGGCTCGAGTTATGCCGTCGCCTCGGGCGCGGAGAACGATCAGGTCGTCAGCTACTCCGCGCCTAGCGTGATCGGCACGGGTCTGCTCATCGCGGCCATCGCGCTGCTGTTCGCCGCCCGGTACCCCGCCGGCCCGTATGACCTGGTGGTCGGCATCAACCGGTGGAGCAACCGGCTGGTGGTGTACTTGGCCTTAATGACTGACCGCTACCCGCCGCTCCCGCTCGACCAGGGCAGCAACGATCCCGACGGGTCCAGCTGAAGCCCCTGACGTCACCGAGGCCACCAGGCGCTAGTGCATGGCTGCGTCTCCCGGTGCCGGCAGGCTTGCACCTTGATCGGTGATCCGCTTACTCCAACGGCTCGTGAAGGTCGGCCGGTTTCGGCGGCACTGAGCGGTACCGCGGCGGCTGGCATTTGGTTGGAAGTCCGAGTCCCAAGGGTTCAAGTCGGACGATAAGGTGCACTGTGATGAGTCGGGTCATGTGCGACAGATGAGTCGGGTCATTGGTTACTCCCTGGCCATCGGCCGGGGCGTTTTTGCTGGTTGCGCCAGTAGCTGCGGTTGGGGTCGATGGTGTGGGTGCTGAGGATCTCGCCGGTGGTGAGGTCGACGACGGTGACGCTGGTCTGATCGGCGATGGCGAGGACGCGGCGGTGGGCGTTGGCGGCGCCGAGGCCGAGGTGGTGCATCCGGCCGGCCCGTCGGAAGCTGATTTTGCCGTGGTCGTCGGTGCGGTCGTAGCGCAGCCGGTAGTGGCTGGGGTCGTGGCCGGTAGGGGTTGCCGGTGCTGCTTTGGGCGTGGCGGCGTAGGCGCCCGCCGGGGTGGCCCGGTGCAACGCCCGGTGCGGCCGGAGGTGGTTGTAGATGCGACCGAAGCGGTCGAGCTGGGTTTGCAGGTCGGCCAGGGTGGCCGCGGCGGGCTGAGCTGCCAGCCAGCGCTTTTGGGTCTGGTGGAAGCGCTCGACTTTTCCCTGAGTTTGCGGATGGTTGGGATGGCGGTTCTTCTGGGCGATGCCCAGGCTGGCGAGCAGGTACTCAAAGCCGTTTCGGCTGCCGGTGAAGCGGGAAGTGTAGACCGAGCCATTGTCGGTGAGCTGGACTGGGGCAGCCGGTAGCTGTCGACGGCGGCGAGGAAGGTGGTGACCACGTCCTCACCGGTGATCCGGAGTCGGGCGACGGCGGCGAGAAGGTAGCGGGAATGGTCGTCGAGCCAGTTGATGATCTC
>DATFQP010000405.1:0-6277 GCA_035264145.1 Propionibacteriaceae bacterium | reverse complement strand
AACGCGCGCCATCACGTCGACCAGAACCACCCGTTCAAGATCGCGATTCAAGAGGACCCGGTGCTGAGCCAGGTCAAGATGATCGCCGAGCCGTGGGATCTCGGACCGTACGGTTATCAGCTTGGCGGGTTCGGTCACGGCTGGAGTGAATGGAACGACCGGTTCCGCAACTACGTCCGGGACTTCTGGCGGGGCAACACTCACGGCGTGGGTGAATTCGCGCAGCGCTTGACCGGTTCGCCGGACGTCTTCGACCGCGATGGCCGGGCCACAACGGCGAGCGTCAACTTCATCACTGCCCACGACGGTTTCACTCTGCGTGATCTCGTCACCTACGACGTCAAGCACAACGGTGCCAACGGCGAGTCCAACCGTGACGGCTCGGACGACAACCGCTCCTGGAACTGTGGCGTCGAAGGCGAGACCGACGACCCGCACATCACCGCCCTCCGGCATCGCCAGACCAAGAATCTGATGGCCACCCTGCTGCTGGCGACCGGCGTCCCGATGCTCAGCGCCGGCGACGAGCTCGGGCGTACTCAGCAGGGCAACAACAACGCCTACTGCCAGGACTCGCCGATCTCCTGGGTGCACTGGGACACCCAGCAGGACTGGAAGGACTTGGCGGACGTGACGCGCAAACTTCTCCAGCTGCGGGCCGATCACCCGGTGTTGCGGCGGGAGATCTACCGCCGCGGCGAGGATCTGCCCGACGCGAAGGGACGGCCCTCCGGACGGCGCAATCTCGCCTGGTTCGGCGGCCCCAATGCCGAGATGACGGCGGAGGAGTGGCAGGACGGCACCCGGCGGACACTAGGCATGTACGTGGCCAACGACGACGCCCATCGGATCACCGACGAGGCCTTTCTGATCTGGTTCCACGGCGGACACGATGCAGTCCAGGTCCACCTCCCCGACGGTCCCTGGGCGCACACCTACACCGTCGTGGCGCACACCGGTCTCGACGGCGAGTTGCCGGAGGAGAAGATTTCCGCGGGCTCGACATTGCAGATTCCCGGCCGTACGGTCGTGGTCCTCCAGGTCGACTAACGCCGTGTGAGTGCTGGGTCATGAACCGCCGAACCCGGGTGCTGGTCGAGATGGTCCGACGGCTGCCCCGGCCCAACCCGCCGTCTCCGCGCTATCTGGCTCGGATACGTCGCGAGCTCCCGCTGCCGCTCGCTCGGATGGTGCTGGGTCGGGTCGCCCCTGAGGTGACGATCAGCGAGATCCGTATTCCGACGGCCGACGTGGCCCTGCGAGTTCGGATCTATCGGAATTCCGGCGAGCGCAGTGCAGAGCCCAGACCGCTGGTCGTCAACTTCCACGGTGGTGGATTCGTGATCGGCAACCTCACGGCGGCCGACTGGCTATGTGGCAACGTCGCCGCCCGCACGCACGCCGTGGTGGCTTCGGTTGAGTACCGGTTGGCACCGGAGTATCCAGCTCCCGTGCCTTTCCTCGACAGCTGGGCCGCGACTCAGTGGTTGGTCGAACGTGCTGCCGAGCTGGGCACCGACCGGGAGCGCGTGACGGTGATGGGCGAGAGCGCCGGCGGCAACCTGGCCGCTCTCGTGGCGCTGCAGTGGCGGGACCGGCACCGCGCCGACCCTTCTTGGCCGAAGCTCGGCCGGCAGATCTTGATCTACCCGGCTACCGACCTGACCCTATCTTCCCCTTCGGTGGCCGATCTGACCGAAGCGCCGATGCTGGGACGAACGCAGCTCGACTGGTACGGCCGCTGCTACCTGCCACAAGGCCTGCCGTCCAGCATCGGCTACGACGACCCGCGAGTGAGTCCGCTTTTCGCAAGCGACCACCGCGACCTGGCGCCGGCACTGATCATTGCGGCCGGACTGGACCCGCTGCGCGATGACGCCACACGTTATGCCGACGCGCTCAAGCAGGCCGCCGTGCCAACCCAGCTCGTCATCTACCCCGAGGCCATCCACGGGTTCCTCTCGCTCCCAATGTTCGAGCCTGCCGCGCGTGAGGCACTTCGCGTCATCGTCACCGAGCTAGGTGCCGCCGAAGAAGAAGACCGGGCCATCACCGCCAACCAGCTCGGCAGCGGACGGCATCCTGACGCCCTAGGGCTGATAGCCGGCCGAGGGCGGGATAGGAAAGGTGGCCGGCAGGGCGGCTAGGCCCATCTCCGCCGAGCTGGCCAACAGCGGATGGTAGGGCACCACCCGTACGGTGTACCCGATGGCCCCCGCGCGCCGCGCCTGAACGGAGCTTTCGTAGCGCCGCAGGCCGTCCTCGACCTCGACCCCCTCGGGGAATGGGTTCACCCGTGGCTCGTAGAGCTGGTCGTCGCCGCTGACCCGTCCGGTGACGAGCTGGACCTCGATGTCGTCCGGACTCAGCTCGCCCAACCGGATCAGCGCGCTGACATGGATCTTCGCACCGACCTCGATCGCATCCGCATCGAGTGATTCGACGTGATCGACGGCTACCCCCGGCCACGCCGACCGGAGTCGCTGCTTCCACTCCGCGAGTGCCTTGGCACCTCCCACCGCCCGGTCGACCGAGTGCACTGAGGCGGCCGCCGGCATATAGAGATTCGTCACGTAGTCGCGAACCATCCGAGATGCGAGCACCTTGGGCCCAAGACCGGCGATCGTGTCCCGGATCATCTGCACCCAGCGCTCCGGCACCCCGTCGGCGTTCACGTCGTAAAAGCGCGGGACGATCTCGTTCTCGATAGTGTCGTATAGCGCCTTCGCCTCGAGGTCGTCACGGCGCTCCGGATCCTCGGTCGCCTCGGCAGACGGGATCTCCCAGCCGAAAGCCGGCTGGAACCACTCGTCCCACCAGCCGTCGCGGATTGACAGATTCGCCGCCCCGTTGAGAGCCGCCTTCATGCCGGAGGTTCCGCACGCCTCGTACGGGCGCAGCGGATTGTTCATCCACACATCGCACCCCGGATACAGCGGCTTGGCCATCGACATGTCGTAGTCCGGGAGAAAAACGATGCGATGCCGCAGGTCGGGATCGTCAGCGAATTGCACCATCTGCTGGATCAGCGCCTTGCCGCCCTCGTCAGCCGGGTGGGACTTGCCGGCGATGACGATCTGGATCGGCCGCTCCTTGTCGGTCAGCAACGCCTTGAGCCGGGCGGGGTCGCGCAACATCAACGTCAGCCGCTTGTAGGAGGGAACCCGCCGCGCGAAGCCGAAGCTCACGATGTCCGCGTCCAGCACAGTGTTGGTCCACTCCGCGGCCAGGCCACGGTGTGCGCTGCTCTCGGCGAGCCGCCTGCGAGCCATCGCCACCAGGTCGGCGCGCATCTTGCGCTTGAGCTCCCAGATCGTGCCGCCGTCCAGCTTCTCCAGTGCCGCCCAGTCGTAGCCGTCGATCACCGTCTCCGACGAGCTGCCCGTCGGTGCCTCGAGGAGATCCAGGAGATCGCGATGAACCCAGGTGAGGTGATGCACGCCGTTGGTGATCGAGGTGATCGGGACCTCGGTGGTGTCGAAGTCCTCCCACAACCCTTGAAACATCTCGCGCGAGACCGCCCCGTGCAGCAGCGACACCCCGTTCGCCCGCTGGCCCAACCGGAAGCCCATCACCGCCATGTTGAATTTGCTCGGGTCGCCGCCCTCGTAGTCCTCGGCTCCGAGCGCCAGCAAGCGGTCCAGTGGTACGTCGTCGAAGTTGTGAAACTGGTCGACGATCAGCTGGCGGGGGAACCGATCGATGCCCGCCGGCACTGGAGTGTGGGTGGTGAAAATGGTCCCGGCCCGGGTACGTTCCAGCGCCGCGTCGAAAGTCAGGCCTGACTCGATGTATTCCCGAATGCGTTCCAGGCCGAGGAAGCCGGCGTGGCCCTCATTGGTGTGGAACACCTCGGGCGCCGCCGCCCCGGTGAGCTTGCAGTAGGCCCGGATAGCTCGGACACCGCCGATTCCTAGCAGCACCTCCTGCGCGAGGCGATGATCGGTACCACCGCCGTACAGCCGGTCGGTGACCTCTCGGTCGGGAGCGTGGTTCTGCTCGACGTCGGAGTCCAACAGCAGCAGCGGTATCCGGCCCACCTGAGCCAGCCAGACCTGGGCCAGAAGGGTACGACCGGTCAACGGCACCTCGATCCGGACCGGACCTTCGTGGTCGTGCAGCTGGTTCAGCGGCAACGCATTGGGGTCGAGCAGCGGGTAGCGCTCCTCCTGCCATCCGGCCCCATTGAGCGACTGCCGAAAGTAGCCCTGGCGGTACAGCAGACCGACGCCGACGATCGGGACGCCCAGATCGCTCGCCGCCTTGAGATGATCACCAGCAAGGATGCCAAGCCCCCCGGAGTACTGCGGGAGTACCTCGGTGATTCCGAACTCCGGTGAGAAGTAGCCGATCCCCTTGGGCGCAGCCGGGTTCTCCGCCGCATAGCCCTGATACCACAGGTCGCCGGTCAGATAGTCGGCAAGATCCGCCTCGATGACCTTGAGATTCTTCAGGAATTTTTTGTCCCCGGCCAGGCTCTGCAAGCGCTCGACCGAGACATCGGCCAGCAGCCGGATGGGGTCGCCGCCGGAGCCCTCCCACAGTTGCGGGTCAACCGAACGGAACAGGTCCTGGGTATCGGGGTGCCAGCACCAGCGCAAGTTGTTGGCGAGATCACCGAGCGGCTTCAAAACCTCCGGCAACACGGGACGAACGGTGAATCGACGAATAGCGCGCACCCGCATAAGGTAGCGGCCCGGTTCGCCGGCGGTTCCGAGCCGCCGTGCCGTGGTACGCAGTGGCGAAAATCTCTCCGTCAAGCCCTCAGCCGCGAACTGAGGAGGGCCGAAATCATCGTCAAGCCCTCTGCCGCGAACTGAGGGGGGCCGATAGGTTGGCCATCGTGACGGCAACCGACTCTGGGCCTCCGACGATGGACGAACCGCCACTTGGCACGCTGATCGACCGGATTCCGGTGACCAAGGTCTCGCCGGTCATCGAGGGTGGCGCCTACCCGGCGAAGGCGACTGTCGGTGAGGCCGTTCCGATACGCGCGACCGTCTTCCGGGAGGGACATGACGCGGTCAACGCCTCGGTGGTGCTGACCGACTCCGAGGGCAATGAGCGGGTGGAGCCGATGCATCCCACGACCCCCCTCGGCTTCGACTGGTGGACGGCGACGGTGACGCTGCAGACCGAAGGGCCTTGGACGTTCCGGGTTGAGGGCTGGAGCGATCCCTGGGAAACCTGGGTGCACAACGCCGAGATCAAGATTCCGGCCGGCATCGATGTGGCCCTGGTCTGCGCGGAAGGCAAGGAACTGTTCAATTCCTCCGCCGACCGAGCGCAATCCGACGGGGATACCGCGGTCGCCACCAAGCTGCGGGCTGCCGCGGCCAGCCTGGACTCTGGCGAGCAGGTGGAGGACCGGCTCGAAATCGTGCTGGCGCCTGATGTCAGGGAAGCGATGGGCGCGTACGGTCCACGTGATCTGCTCTCCCCCAGCCCCGACTACCCGATCTTCGTCGATCGGAAGGCAGCATTGTTCGGGTCCTGGTACGAGTTCTTTCCCCGCTCGGAGGGCGCGCACTGGGACGAGGAGAACTCCAGGTGGATCTCCGGCACCTTCGATTCGTCCCACGACCGGATCGAAGCCGCTGCACAGATGGGCTTCGATGTCATCTACATCCCTCCGATCCACCCCATCGGCATCTCATTCCGTAAGGGTCCGAACAACACCCTGGCTCCTGGCCCGACCGACCCGGGCTCCCCGTGGGCCATCGGCAACTCCGAGGGTGGGCATGACGCGATCCATCCCGATCTGGGCGATTGGGAGGCGTTTGACCGGTTCGTCGCCAAGGTCAAGTCGTCCGGGATGGAACTCGCCATGGACTTCGCGCTGCAGGCCTCGCCGGATCACCCGTGGGTCACCGAGCATCCGGAGTGGTTCTCCAAGCGCGCTGACGGGTCGATCGCGTACGCCGAGAACCCGCCCAAGAAATACCAGGACATCTACCCGATCAACTTCGATATCGACCCCAACGGCATCTACGCCGAAAGCCTGCGGTTGCTTCGGCTTTGGATGAGTCATGGCGTACGAATCTTCCGCGTGGACAATCCGCACACCAAGCCGGTCAACTTCTGGGCGTGGCTGCTGGCGGAGATCCGCAGAACCGATCCCGACGTCCTGTTCCTTGCTGAGGCGTTCACCAAGCCGGCGATGATGCACATGTTGGGCAAGGTCGGCTACCAGATGTCCTACACCTACTTCACCTGGCGCAACGAGAAGTGGGAGATCGAGGAGTACATGAAGGAGCTGACCACCGAGACGGACAGC
>DATFQP010000404.1:0-5304 GCA_035264145.1 Propionibacteriaceae bacterium | reverse complement strand
CGCGGCCGGGATGCTTTTCTGCACGACCGCCGCCGAGTGGTGCATCACCGCCTGGGGGGCGACCTTCGCCGAGGACGCCGCCGGCGTGTCGACAGACACCGCGGTCGCGCTGATGGGCGGCTACTTCGGCGGCGTGCTGGCCGGGCGCATGCTGGGCAGCCGGCTGGCGCGCCGGCATGATCCGGCGCGGCTGCTCGGGCTCGCGCTCGCCGTGGCCGCCGCGGGGTTCGCGATCTTGTGGCCGTCGTCGGGACCCGCGCAGGCGCTGATCGGCCTCTCGCTGCTTGGCATCGGGCTCGGCAACCTGTTCCCCATGGGGATGTCCGTGACCGTCGCGCTCGCGCCCAGGCAGTCGGCGCTGGCGAGCGGGCGGGCGGTGGCGATGACGTCGTTCGCGGTGCTGCTCGCGCCCCTCACAGTCGGGACTCTGGCGGATGCGACGTCGCTGAAACTCGCGCTCGCAGTCGTGCCGGTCATGCTCATGCTCGGGGCGGTGGGGCTCGCATTCGCCCATCGAGCTCGGACTCAACCGCGTGAAGCGCCCAAAACAGTCATAAAGACGACGTGAGAACGTTGTCGTTGCACCCAGCGGTCGCGTAGGGGACATTGTGGAGACGAGCGAGCGTCAGCCAGTGACCGGTAGAGCAGTCATCATGACTTACATGTCAACCACCACCGCGGCAGTGTGTACACAATGAACGCCCCCGCCTCAATCACCGTCACGCCAGTCTTCGTTGCCGATCTGCACGTCGAGGGCGAGCGGATGCCAATCTACGTGCACGTCATCGACCATCCGGATGCCCGCGTGCTGGTCGACACTGGCATGACGGAGCTGCACCCGGCGTTGGCCGACATGGAACCCCGCCTCCGGTCATTAAGCAACCAGGACTTCGATCTCGCCAGCATCGACATGGTCGTCAACACACACCTGCACGCCGATCACTGCGGCGGCAATCACCTCTTCGCCGGCAGGCCGATCTACGTCCAGCGTCGGGAGCTCGAGGACGCGCGCAGCGAGGACGACTACACCATTCCCGAGTGGGTCGAGGCGACCGGCGTGCGATACGTCCCGGTCGACGGCGAACTCGAGCTGCTTCCCGGGCTCCGACTTGTCCCGGCGCCGGGCCACACACGCGGCACGCAGGTGGTCGTCGTCGAGACTGGCGGGCGTCCGGTCGTCGTGGGCGGTGACGTGGCGGTGTGGTTCGGCGAGCTCGACGACCCGCACACCGAAGGCCAGCTGCGGGTGCGTGCGTTCGACCCCGAGCTGGTCTGGCTCGCGCACGAGCACCAGCCATGGCGACCCGGCACCGTCTGAGGCACCACGCCGGCGCTCTGAGTCGGCGTGTGGCAGAAGTCCCTAATGCGGCTCTGCGCACATGAGCACGCCGGTCCGATTCCGCAGCCTTGAGAACGCCACGCCGAGAACGTTTGTCCACCTAAGTGACCCATCGTGCGGTTGGGTCACTGGTAGGAGTCATCAGCTGATGCGGCGCGAAAACGTGATGCCGGAAGGGTAGTGCTGTACGTGCCGGAAGCCCATGACCCAGCTGGTGCCAGCACTCAGACCACCCTCGCTGAGGGCGTCACGTGGGGTTCAGAATCTCCTGCACCGGACCGGACCCCAGCAATCGTTCCGCTCGCTCCGGCGCCAGGCGTCCGGCGAACGCTCGAAGGGTGACGACGGCCTTTTCGTACGCTTCACCCGCGCCCCGATCGTCTCCGGTCCCGGCCAGCGCCTCGCTGAGGCTCCACCATGCCCGCCACACCGTGGGCGGGTGGATCAGCCGTTCGGCCCCGGCCAGGGCGGCGCGAAGCTCCGCTTCGGCCCGGTTGGGCTGCTTCATCTCTAGCAGGGCTCTTCCCAGCACCAACCGGGCCGCCGTCTCGTACTTTCGTCGTGACACGGCAGTGGCCTCCTTGATGGCTTTGTACGCCGCCGCCGCCGCGTCCTCAGCGTCACCCTGGGCTAGGGCGATCTCTGCCGCCGCCTCGGCCAGCCGTCCTCTTATGAGCCACTGGTGCCAGCCTTTCGCCGCCTCGGCCTGCTCGATCAGCTTGGGCATCCGCGAATCCGCCCGTCCGGGCTCGTACTCCAGCAGATCCAGGAAAACCTGGTCGATCCCGGACTGGATCTCCGCCATCGCGAATCCGGCCTGGGCGCCAAGTTCCGCGGCGTGTTCGTTCCGCCGCCGCGCTTCGTCCAGGTCGTAGAGCTCCCGGAAGGGCAGGCTCGACATGTTGAGAGTCCTGGCGGTCCACCGAGGCACGAACTCGGTCTCGCGGCCCCGCGTGATGACGTCGTCGAAGATGGCGATCGCTTCCTCGTGGCGCCCTTGGCCGATCAGGGCGAGACCGACCACGCCGCCGCTTCGCAGGAGCGCCTCGGTGCTCCTGATCTCCTCGGCGATGGATATGGCCCCGCGGGCCGCCTTCTCGGATTCCGGGTAGTCGCCGCTCCAGTAATGATCGAGACCTCGCTGGTCCAGGTGCATGGCCAGCGCCTGGTTCCTTCGCCCAGGGACCCACGCGGCGGATGCCCGGTCGCTCAGCTCAAAGGCCTTCTCCAAGTCGCCCTGCATGCTGGCGGCGAAGCTGGCCATAGAGTAGGCCGGGCCGATCATCTCTCGATCGTTCAAACGCTCCGCCAGCTCCAGGGCCTCCTGGGCCTTCGTTCGGGTGGCGGCAGCGTCCATGGCCCAGAAAGCGGCCTGGCCCCGGTTCAACAGCGCAAACAGCCGGTCACTGCCATCTAACTCCGGCAGCAGGTCGTCCAGGATCGAGATCGCCGGGGGCAGGTCTCCCAGATCGACAAGCATCTCGGCCTGCTTAAGGTTGATCGCGCGGCGGAGGTCGGCCTGGTCCTGCCGGACCAGCTCCAGCGCCTGTTGGTACAGCTTGACGGCCTCGCCTTTGGCCCAACCTTGAGCGGCGTGCTCCGCAGCCATGATGAGTGACTCCCGGGCCAGGTCGTCCTCGCCAGCCTCCCGCCAGTGATGGGCCAGCAGGGACGCCGCCTCGGCCACCCGTTCGCCGGCGGCGTTGGTGATGAACCGAGCGACCGCGGCGTGGCGGTCGCGCCGAGCCGCTCGGGGGAGCGTGGTATAGGCCACTTCACGAATCAGCATGTGCTTGAAGGTGTACTCGTGGTCTCCCTCAATCTGGCTGGTGGGCTCCCGGTGGATGAAATCACGGGACTCCAGCAGATCGAGGGCATTCTCGAGGCGGGTGCGATCCTGCCCGTCGGCCATCGCCGCCAGAGCTCCCCGCCAGAACACCTTGCCGACGACCGCCGCGTCGAGGAGCACCGAGCGGGCCTCCGGGGGGAGGACGTCCAATCGGGAGGCGATCGTGCTCTTTACGTTGGTGGGAAGCGCGGCCGCGGCGCCCTCCACCCGCTCAGTCAGAGAGGCCGCCAGTTCCTCGATGAACAGCGGGTTTCCTTCGGCGGTCTCCACCAGGCGCCGGACCGCGGACGTCACCCCCTCCTTGATTGGCAGGAGCTGCTTGGCCAGCTGTGACGCGTCCTCCGTCGAGAGAGGTCGAAGCTCCATGATGGTGGCGGCCGGAACGCCGGCACCCCAGGCCGGGCGGACGTCGACGATGTCCGGCCTGGTCAGCGCAAGGTACATGACTGGCGCGTCCCGGACCCGGGAGGCCAGGGATTCCATCAGATCCAGCTGGCTGGGGTCCGACCAGTGGATGTCCTCGAACACCATGAGCAGGGGCTGCTTGTTCGCCAGCTGCTCCACGAAGCGACGCGCCGAGAAGAACAGTGGTTGCCGGTCGGGCACTTGTTCGGTCCCCAGCCCGGTCAGGATGGCGAGATGCTCGGCAACCTCCGAGGCCTCCTCAGTTCCGAACAGCTCGTCCACGGCGGCCGTCAGCTTTCGACGGGCTTCGTCCGGTGGGTCGGATTGGAAGATGCCGGTGACCAGCCTCACCTGCCGGGCGAAGGCCCGGTACCCGCTGCCCTCGCCGTAGGGGAGAGACCGTCCGAAAAGGACCCGGCCCCCCGTCTCCTCGACCAGCTGGACGACCTCGCGGGTCAGCCGAGTCTTGCCGATGCCGGGCGGGCCCACCACGGTGACCAGGTGCGGCCGGCGTTCGGTGAGCACGGCCTCCCACGTGGCGCGAAGCAGGCCCAGCTCGCGGTCCCGGCCCACCATGGGGGTGGCAGAGACCGCCCGCTCGGCGGGCCCGGTCAGCGTGCCCATGGCCTGCCAGGCCGCCAGCGGTTCCCGCTTGCCCTTCGCCACGACAGGTTCGATCGCCCGGTATTCGATGACCGTCCGCGTGGCCCGATAAGTCTCCTCGCCGACGATCAGGGTCCCGGGAAGGGCGCCCGTTTGCATCCGTGAAGCGGTGTTCACGACGTCGCCGTGGGCCAGGCCCTCGCTGGTGTCGGGCTGGGCTCTGGCGTCCACGATGGCCTCGCCCGTGTCTACTGCAGCCCGAACTGTGAGGTCCAACTCGGGATGCTCTCGATTCAGCTCCTCGATTGCCTCGAGGACCCGCAGCCCCGCGCGGACCGCGCGCTCAGCGTCGTCACCGTGCGCGACCGGCGCACCGAACAGCGCCATGACGGCGTCCCCGATGAACTTCTCCACGATCCCGCCGAATGACTCAATCTCGGACTTGACCTTGGCGTGGTAGGGCACGAGCATGGCCCGCACGTCCTCCGGGTCGGCCCGGTCCGACCGCGAGGTGAACTCGACGAGGTCCACGAACAGGACCGAGACGACCTTGCGCTCCTCGGGAGCAGGAGCGGTCCGGACCAACGGGGAGCCGCAGTTCTGGCAGTACCGAGCCGTGTCGGAGTTTTGCTCCCCACAGGTCGGACACCGGACCACGGGCCGAGTGTATCCAGCGTTCCGGTCAGGCCCGGCCGCAAACGGCGCACACTTGCCAGAAGCTCCTCGTTCACTCTGGTGTTTCCCCGTGTTCTGGTCGTGCCATTAGCATGCCAACGAGTCAGACCCGCCTCGTTGAACAACTGACGACTCAGTAGACGGTCGTGCTGCTTTGCCATTCCACCAGGCGCGTCTGATGAGCCGGGACAAACGTGGCGCCGGAAGGGCAGTGATGATTGGGGCGGAAGCCCAGGGCCGAGCTGGTGTGGACACGGCGACCGGCCACGCCAGCAGTCACCCTGCGTCGGTATGGGCTGCGGCCGCTCCCGAAACTCGGTACGCCAAGAGCGAGGACGGGTACGTCGCCTATCAGGTCTTTGGCCGGGGCTCCTTCGACCTGTTGTTCATCGGCAACTGGGCGAGCAACGTCGAAGTGATGTGGGAGCACCCG
>DATFQP010000403.1:0-4757 GCA_035264145.1 Propionibacteriaceae bacterium | reverse complement strand
AGTGCACCGGCCGTGGCACCGACCGCCTTCGCTGTCCTGCGTGCGCGAGACGACATGAGGCAAACGTTACAAGGGATTGACTGCCACACTGGGCACATGGCCGACGCTTCGCCAAGCTCAGGACTCGACCCTTCCACGGGTTCGGAACACACGTCTTCGTTTGGCTCAGGACGCAACGCATCAGCAGGCGCAGAAAACGATCATTCGACACCACTCAAGCAGCGGCTCCGCTCCGATCTGACGACGGCGATCAAAGATCGCGACAAGGTCCGTTCGGGCACCATCCGGATGGTTCTGTCCGCGATCAGTGAGGCCGAAGTTGCCGGGGCCGAGGCGATCGAGTTGTCCGAGCAGCAGGTCCTGGACGTCGTCATCCGCGAGGCCAAGAAGCGGCGCGAGGCTGAGGAGGCCTACCTCGCAGCGGGCCGCTCCGAGCTCGCCGAGCGGGAGCAGGCGGAGCGGAGCGTGCTGGCCGATTACCTCCCTGCTCAACTCAGTGCCAGGGACATTTCGACGATTGTCGCCGAGGCCATCGAACGCAGCGGTGCGGCGAACGTCGGCATGAAAGCGATGGGCAAGGTGATGGCCATCGTGACCCCGCAGACCAAAGGGAAAGCCGACGGCGCGGCAGTCGCTGCGGAGGTCAGGCGGCAGCTCGCTACCTGACTACGGATCGGCTAGCGTCCGCCACGGCCCTTCCGATCGCGTTTTTGTTTTTCCTCCTGTTGCTGTTCCTCTTGCTTTTGTTGCTCTTCCAGTCGCTTTTGTTGCTCTTCCAATTGTTTCTGCTCTTCGCGTGCCCGAGCCTCGGCGTCACGCTCCGCCTGAACCTGGGCTGGGTCACGGCCGGCGGAGAACAGGCCGTAGATCTCGCTGAACTCGGGCACGCTGGCCCCGCTTCCAGGCGACCAGCCCAGGAATTGACCGCGCGGGGCGTCGCTGTAGGTCTCCCGAGTGAGCACCGTGAAGCCCAGCTTCTCCAGCTTCAGCTTGCCGCCGGCAAAGCCCAGCCCCTCGAGGTTCGGCACCTCGACTTGCTTGCCTTCGAGCATCGAGGTCGGCGGCTCCTTGAATTCCACATCCGGCTTGCCGTTCATCGCCTCCGTCATGGCGGGCTTCCAGATCTTCATGCCAGCGTCTCCGCTACCGGAGCCCTCGAGAACCACGTCGGTGCTCGGTACGTAGTAACCAGCCACACCGCTGCGCCTACGGCCCTCCTTCCAGATCTTCTTGGTTGGGTCGATCGCGATCATGGCGCTGCCGGCGATGAGTGGTGTATAGCCGTTGAACCACACAGCCTTGTTGCTGTTGATAGTTCCGGTCTTGCCGGCCTGGTTCTGGATGGACGGAATCCGCGCACGGAAGCCGGTACCGCCGCCCTTCATGACGCCGCCTAGCAGCCGGTTCATGCCATCGGCCACCTCCTTGTCGATGACCCGCTTGCAGTTCGCGTCGGGCGGTTCGAGGAGCTTGCCGGTTCTCATGGTGATCTTGGAAACGATCACGGGATCACAGTGGATGCCGCGTGCGGCGAACGTGGCGTACGCCTCGGCCATCGACATCGGCGTCACCTCCGACACGCCAAGGGTGAACGACGGCACCTGGACGCTCGGGCTGCTTGTCAGGTTCAACGACGGATCGGAAAGCTGCACCCCGAGCTTCTTAGCCATCTTGGTCACAGGGCAGACGCCGACCGTGTGCTCCAACTGCAAGAAGTAGGTGTTCACCGACGAGGCGATGCCCTTTTGCATGTCCATCACGCCGTTGACACCGGTGGAGTTCTTCGGCCGGTACTTGGGGTCGCGGGTACTCCCGATACAGGTCGAGAACCTGGTGTTACCCAGGTACAGCGGCGAACGGGCGTTGTACCGCTTGGTTATGGGGATGCCCTTCTCGAGGGCCGCCGCCGCGGTGAAAGCCTTGAACGTTGACCCGGCCTGGTAGCCCTCCGCGCCGCCCAGAGCCTGCTCGACCGAGTAGTTGTAGTAGGTGTCGCCCTTCTTTTTCTTGATCCCCATCACCGGACGGCTCTGCGCGCTGGCGATGATCAAACCGGTGCCCGGCTCGATCATGTTCATGGTCGCGATCAGCGGATCTTTAGGCCCGACCACCTTGGAGACCGCGTTCTGAGCGATGTCCTGAGTCTTCGGGTCGATCGCGGTCTGAATGGTCAGGCCGCCCCTCTTGATCAGGTTGTCGCGGTCTTCGACGCTCTTGCCTAGGCTCGGGGTGAGCAGCAAGGTTCGGCGGACGTAATCGCACAGGAACGGGTATTTCGTGCCGACACAGCCGTTGCGAGTCGGCGTGACCTTGTCCTCATCGAACTTCGCAGTCTTAGCCTTCTTTGCCTGCTCGGCGCTGATGAACTCCCAGCGGACCATCGCGTTCAGCACGACATCGCGACGGTCCAGGGCTGCGCTCAGGTTGTTCACCGGATTGATGTTGTCGGGGTTCTGCACCAACCCGGCAAGCATCGCCGACTGCGGCAGGGTCAGCTTCCATGCGTGCGTCGAGTAGTAGTGACGGGCTGCCGCTTCCACGCCGTACGCGCCTTCGCCGTAATAGGCGATGTTGAGGTAGCGCTCCAGGATTTGGTCCTTGGTTAGCCGCTTCTCCAGTGCAATGGCATATCGGAGTTCCCGGATCTTCCGCTCCATGGTGGGCGCTTGCGCATCCCGCACGCATTGCGCGTCACCCTTCGCCTGGCACGTCTCGACTTGCACCATCTTGACGTACTGCTGGGTGATCGACGAACCACCCTGCACGCCGCCGTCGCCGGTGGAGTTGCGGATCAAGGCCCGCATGGTTCCTTTGACGTCGAGCGCGCCGTGCTCGTAGAACCGATGATCTTCGATCGCGAGCTGCGCCTGTCTCATGACCGGAGCGATCTCGTCCAGTTTCACCGGGATCCGGTTCTCGTCATAGAAGTAGGCCAGCGTCTTGCCGTTGCCCATGAGGACTCTGGAGCGGGTCGCTGGTGCCGGCGTTGATAGTTCGGCCGGAATGCTGTCGAGTTCTGCTGCGGCAGCCTTGCTGCTGACGCCCGCCACGCCAGCGATCGGCACGAACAAGCCGGCGATCAGGACCCCGGCGAGGACGCTCACGATCACGAACATGACCAATGAGTACGCAACGCCCCCCGCGCGTTTCGGACTAAAAGGCATGCCGACCAGCGTACGGGAGGGTACCGGGTGCACCGAATTCTTGCGTCGTGTCAAGAAAACCCGTAACATCCAGCGGCGCCGGAAGGTCACAAACACGCAAACATGTGGGCTGCCGGGCTAGTCAAGGGACCGCTGGGGTTCGTAACATTACATTTCAGCTGTGCCAACAGGGCCGGGGAAGCCCGGCACAGTCTCGGGGAGAGCTTCACAAGGGGAGAGCAGTAGATGACTGCATGGCATCGGGGGGATGACTGGACCCTGCGCGCCAAGTGCCGAGGCATGGAGGATGCCCTGTTTCCGGAGGCATCTGACCAGAAGCGCGCAAAGCTGGTGTGCTCCGGTTGTCCAGTTCGACTGGAATGCCTGTCCGAAGCGCTGGACCATCGGATCGAGTGGGGTGTCTGGGGCGGCATGACCGAACGGGAGCGGCGGCTGCTACTGCGCCAGCGCTCCGACGTGGTGTCGTGGCGCTCAATCCTTATCGGCAAGCAGGACACCAACGCGCCGAAGCGCGTCGAGATCGGTGACGTCGCCGGCTAACGTTGCGACCAGCGTCCTCGGGACGTCGGGACGGGTGGAGGAGAACCGTTCGAGCTGAACCTTCTCCTGTTCGATCACCCGCTCCAAGTGTGCGTGCCGGCGGAGTGCCTCAACCTCGGTGACGGCCATGGCCGGGTCCAGGTCCTCAGCGATGGCAAGCGCGCGCTCGGCCGAGACGTCGAGTTGGCTGGCATGCACCCGATTGATCACCAGGCCGGCGATCGGCATCTGCTCCTCGGTCAACCGGTCCACGAAGTAGGCCGCCTCACGGAGGGCATCTCGCTGGGCCGTGGCCACCACCAGGAAGGTGGTGTGGCTGGAGGACAACAACGCGTGGGTCTGTGCCGCCCGCTGCCGGAATCCGCCGAATAGTGCGTCGAAGGCGGTGATGAACGTCTGCACGTCCTGCAGGAGCTGACCACCGAGGACCTTGGTCATCACCGATGACACGAGGTGGAAGCCACGGCTCATCAGCTTCATTGGTCCGCGAGCCGGCGCGTGCAGCATCCGCAGGAAGGGCCCGTCCAATAGATCGCTGAGATGTTCCGGGGCATCGAGGAAGTCCAATGCGGATCTGGCAGGGGGCGTGTCAACCACGATCAAGTCCCAGCTGCCGTCCGCCTGTGCTTGATGATGCAGCTGTCCGAGCTTCTCCATGGCCATGTACTCCTGGGTCCCGGAGAAAGAGGACGACAGTGCTTCGTAGAACGGGTTTTGCAGCATGGCGGCCGCCTTCTCCGGCGGTGCGTGTGCGATGACGACGTCATCGAAGGTCCGCTTCATGTCGAGCATCATGGCGTCGAGATGGCCGCCGTTGGTTGCCTCCAGACCGGCCACCGATCGGGGAGTGTTGTCGAGTTCGCCGACGCCGAGGGACTGCGCCAACCGACGCGCCGGATCGATGGTCAGGACCACGACTTTCCGGCCCGCCTCGGCCGCCCGTAGCGCCAGCGCGGCCGATGTGGTGGTCTTGCCGACCCCACCTGCACCACAGCAGATCATGATCTTCGTCTGACGGTCGGCGATGATCGCGTCGACGTCGAAGAACGGCGA
>DATFQP010000402.1:0-17034 GCA_035264145.1 Propionibacteriaceae bacterium | reverse complement strand
GGATCACTACAACGGCTCCGTGTTGAGGCCATCGACCTCTACTACCAGCACCGGGTGGACCCACAGGTGCCGATCGAGGACGTGGCAGGCGCAGTCAAGGAACTCATCGAAGCTGGCAAGGTGAAGCACTTCGGCATGTCGGAGGCGGCCGCTGGGACGATCCGGCGGGCGCACGCGGTCCAGCCCGTCACGGCCGTCCAGAGCGAGTACTCATTGTGGTGGCGCCGGCCGGAGGAGGAGGTGCTGTCTGCGTGCGAGGAGCTAGGCATCGGCTTCGTGCCCTACAGCCCGCTCGGCAAGGGCTTCCTTACAGGCACTATCAACACCTCGACCACCTTTGATGCCGGTAACGACATCCGCAGCACCATTCCCCGGTTCACGCCGGAGGCGCTTCAGCACAACCAGGCTGTCGTCGATCTGCTTGCCAGCATCGCCAGGCGCAAGGGCGCCACCCCGGGACAAATCGCCCTGGCGTGGCTGCTGGCGCAGAAGCCGTGGATCGTTCCCATTCCTGGCACGCGCAAGCTGCACCGCCTGGAGGAGAACATCGGGGCAGCTGAGGTCCAGCTCTCTGCGGATGAACTGACCGAAATCGAGGACGCCGCGTCCAAGATCCAGGTAGAGGGCGGCCGATACAACGAGGCCGCGGAACAAATGACCAACCTTTAGCGCAGTCTCGGACGGGTACGGAGGTGTCGGCGGCGGCTCGCCACCCCCCGACAAAGCTGACTGCGCCGGCTCAAGAGGGAGGCGGACAATGGCGCGTGTTGTCGTGACCGGTGGTGCGGGCAAGCTCGGACGAGCCTGCGTCGATGAGCTGATACGTCATGGCTGGGACGTGGTTGTGTTCGATCGGGTGCATCCGCCTTCGGTGGGCGCCATGTTCGTTCCGATCGACCTGACCGACTACGGCCAGGTGCTGGACGCGATGCTGGGGGTCGAGGAAAGATACGACAGGCTCGATGCCGTGGTGCATCTCGCCGCTGTTCCCGCGCCGGGGAGGGTGGCCGACCACCTGACCTTCATGAACAACATGGGTTGCACCTGGAATGTCTTCAGCGCGGCGCGCCGTGCGGCGGTGACCAACATCGTCTGGGCCTCCAGCGAGACCGTGCTCGGGCTGCCGTTCGACACCCCACCGCCGTACATTCCCGTGGACGAGGGGTACCCACCTCGGCCTGAGTCCACCTACTCACTGGTCAAGACGCTTGAAGAGGCCATGGCCGTTCAGCTATGCCGCTGGAACCCAGGCCTGAAGATGATCGGACTGCGGTTCTCGAACGTGATGGAGCCCGCCGACTACGCACGCTTTCCCGCCTTCGACGACGACCCGGCATCGCGCAAGTGGAACCTGTGGGGCTACATCGATGCCCGAGACGGCGCGCAGGCCGTCCGTTTGGCACTCGAGTCCGATCTCACCGGAACCGAGATATTCGTCATTGCCAACGCAGACACCGTCACGTCCCGACCGAACGCGGCCCTGGTCAAAGAGTTCTATCCTGACGTCGAGGTGCGCGGCGACCTCGCGGAACACAAAACGCTGCTCTCGATCGAGAAGGCCAGACGGCTGCTCGGCTACCAACCCGCGTACGGCTGGCGCGACGCCGGCAGAGCTTGATCCCCGGAGTGGTTGTGGATACGGGCAGGGAGCTGGACAGGTCGCAGCGCCGCAGTGTGGTCGACAACGCCATCTACGTCGATGGCCGTCGCACCGACGACCCGGCGAATCTCCATTTATTCTCTACCTGCTCTTCAAGAAACTAGATTGGTTGTAATGCAGGGTGGGACGCGTACGGTCAGGACAGATTCATTCCTGCAGCTCTCGGATCAATCTCTCCACCCGCTGGCGGATTTGATTGCGAATGGGTCGAACCACATCGATACCTTGTCCCGCCGGGTCGTCGAGGGTCCAGTCCTCGTAGCGTTTGCCTGGATAGTAGGGACAGGTGTCACCGCAGCCCATCGTGATCACCACATCGGAGGCCTTGACCGTGTCGTTGGTGAGAATCTTGGGTTGTTCGGCAGCGATGTCGATGCCTTCCTCGGCCATCGCCTGAACGGCTACCTGGTTGACCTTGTCGGCCGGTTCGCTGCCGGCCGATCGGACCTCGATGGCACCGCCCGACAGTTGTCTCAGGTATCCGGCGGCCATCTGGGACCGTCCGGCGTTGTGAACGCAGACGAACAGGACAGAAGGCCGTGATTGGGCGCCGTTAGCCGTTTCGTTCGCCATGGAGTCGGACGTAGAGCGCTCAGCTGGGCTGTCAGTGGGGTTCATGCCGTCCTCGACCTGGATGTTGGGGTGATGTGTCGACTGCTTCGTCGGTCCGCAAATCTGCACCGACGAGTCGACGCCTGGGGTAGAGGGATTGGTTGAGAAAATAGCCGACCACTCCGCCGACGACCTGCGCGAGCAGGAACAGGGGCACGGAGCTGGGTGCAATGCCGGCGAACGAGTCGGACAGCATGCGGGCAATGGTGACCGCTGGGTTGGCGAAACTTGTCGAGCTGGTGAACCAGTAGGCGGCCGTGATGTACCCGCCGACCGCGAACGCCGTCCAATCCGCACGGCCGGATCGGCCGGTGCCCCCGATCACCATCACCAGACCGGCCGTTGCGACAACTTCCGCGAGCCAAATTCCGGGCCCGGTACGAGCTGTGGTTGCGACCGAAATCGCCGGTAGACCGAACATGAGGTTGGCGATGACAGCGCCGAGCGTGCCACCTGCAATCTGGGCGCCGACGGCGCTGGCGGCATGGCCCCTGCCGAGCGTGCCTTCGCTGGCCTCGATCACGGTGACCACTGGATTGAAGGCCGCGGATACCGGCTGTAACGCAAGGATGAGTGCGGTCAACGCTGTGCCTGTCGCTATGGCGTTCTCCAGCAATTGCAGGCCGGTGTCCTGAGGTGAAAGCCGGCTTGCGGCGATTCCTGAGCCAATCACGGCCGTCACCAAGAACATGGTCCCTGCCGCTTCGGCGACCAGCTTGCGATGAATGGGTGTGGTCACCGCGGCTTAGTGGCCTGGATGATCGCGCTGTGCATGCCATCGGCGGTTCGGTGAATGAACTCCACCGACGCGTCAGCGAATCCTGCCGCGGCGAGACTGGCGAGGTATTCGCTGCGCGACAGGGCGCCGGCGATGCAGCCAACGTAGGACCCATGTTCCGCCCGCTCCGCAGGGGTGAGGTGATCTTCAGCGACGACATCGCTGATCCCGATCCGGCCACCCGGCACGAGCATGCGGTACATCTCGTTGATGACCTTGTGCTTGTCGGTGGACAGGTTGATGACGCAGTTGCTGATAACCACATCCACCGAACCGTCCGGGAGCGGTACCTCCTCGATGATCCCCTTCAGGAACTCGACATTGGACGCGCCCGCCTTGGCGGCGTTGCCGCGTGCCAGTTCCAGCATCTCGTCGGTCATGTCGACCCCGTAGGCGAAGCCAGTCGGCCCAACCCGTCGCGCCGAGAGCAGCACGTCGATCCCCCCGCCAGAGCCCAGGTCAAGCACCCGTTCACCTTCCCGAAGTTCTGCTACGGCGGTGGGATTACCGCAGCCCAAGCTGGCCGCTACCGCGGCCAGAGGCAACTCGTCGCGCTCGCCGCGGCTGTAGAGCCCACCGCCGAATGTCTGGTCAACCTCGAGCCCGGATGGGCCGCAGCATGACGCCGAACCACTCCCGGCAACCGTGCCGCACTCTGAATCGCAACACGAGGCCGACCCACCGCCCTCCAACACTGTGGTAGCCGCCTCTGCGTACCGCTCCCGCACGCGGTCCCGCAATCCGTCGGATCGAGTCATCACGCCCTCCTCACATCGAAACTGGTCGATGCAACTCTAACGCGCTCAGATCGAGATTTGTCAATCTATGACAGGATGGCAACATGCTGTCGATGCAAAGAGGCCAGGAGCGGCAGGTTCTGCCACTTGTCTTGACCGAATGTTGCTCGCCGGTGGTTGGCCAAGTTTTGACCGTGGCCGAGGCGGAGTCGCTGGCCGCGGTCCTCAAGGCCATTGCCGAGCCGACGCGGCTGCGCCTGGTGTCCCTCGTCGCCGCGCATGCCGACGCCGAAGCCTGCGTCTGTGATCTGACGGAGCCGGTCGGCCTCAGTCAGCCCACTGTCTCCCATCACCTCAAAATTCTCGTCGACGCCGGCGCCCTCGAACGTGAACAGCGCGGAAAGTGGGCCTATTACAAGCTGGTGCCGGCTACCTTCGCCTCTCTCTCGCGGCTCCTGACGCCACCCAGCTCGGAGTAGGGGAGCACCTTGCCGCCACCAAGCCGCCGGCTGACACTGGCGTTCATGGCGGATGCCCGTCGCCACGGAGGCATCGGCACACGTCGTGCACCATGGAATCCCGAGCTGTCCCGGCATGGTGTGAGCAACCTCGGCTCCAGCCATCGCCGCATTGCCGTCCGCGGGAAGGTGAGTGGCTGACGTGGCCAAACGAGCGCGAGCTCATCCTCGGGCTGGTTTTCGTCTGGGCGATGTCGTCCGGTTGGTTGTTGTCTGGCTTGTCTCGTCGGCGGCGTTGGCCATCGCGGACGTCCTGTTGCCCGACCTGACAGCCGAGGCATGGTGGGCGTACCTGGCAGCCACGGCGGTCGGCGGTGTGCTGGGCCTCATATTCCGGCCAGCGGTCGTTCTGGTGACGAGTCGGATCGGCTGGGTCGCCGTCCTCCTGGCCGGCCTTGTGGGACACGCGCTCGTCGTCTATGCCGCGATCTGGATCGCGCCGGGAATCACCGCCACCTTCTGGTCTGCCTTCTGGGCGTCGTGGATCGTCGCTGTGGTTGGTACTGCGGCCGCCTGGCTGGGGAGTGCCGGCACTGACGACTCATTCACGTCCTCGTTGCTGCGACGTCGTGTGACCGGCGACCCGATAACCGACCCGGATGTTGACGGTGTTGTCTTCGTCCAGTTGGACGGCGTCCCGTTCCCGGTCCTCATGTGGGCGGTCCAAGCGGGCCGGGTCACTACCCTGCGACGTTGGGTGACGTCCGGTGAGTACCTACTCCGAGAGTGGACACCTCAGTTTCCGGCTACCACGCCGGCCAGTCAGCTCGGAATTCTGCACGGAACAGTGGCGGGGGTCCCGGCTTTCCGATGGTACGACCGGGAGCTGGGCCGGGTCCTGATCGCCAACCGAGGCCCCGATGCCGCCATCATCGAACAGCGCGCGACCACCGGAGCCGGCTTGCTTGCCGACGACGGGCTGGCCCTCGGCAATCTGTTCACCGGGGACGCACCGCGTGCCATCCTGACGATGAGCCACCTCGGGCAAGCCCGTGACTCTGCTGCGGCACGGCACACGTTCGCCTGGTTCCTGACCAATCCGCAAGGGTTCACCCGCGGAGTGGTACGGACGGTTGCGGAGCTGATGAAGGAGCGGTGGCAAGCCGCCCGACAGAACCGCCTCGACATCCTGCCGCGCGTCCATCGCGGATGGACCTTCGCTGTCCTTCGCGCAGCTACCAACGTCATGCAGCGCGACTTCAACACTGCGGTGATCGCGGAGGAGATGCGTAAGGGAACCAAGAGCATCTACGTCGACTACGTCGACTACGACGAGATCGCCCACCATGCCGGCATGTTCCGCCCCGAGTCGCTCGCCGCCCTTGACGGGCTGGATCGGGTCCTTGCGACACTGGAGACGCTCGCTGCGCACGCCGCTCGGCGGTACCACATCGTGGTGCTCTCTGACCATGGTCAGTCTCAGGGCCAGACGTTCCGCGATCGCTTCGGCAGTGATCTCGGCGAGCTGTGCACAGGGCTCATGGAGCAGGACGTGGCCTCCGTCGATGCTCCGGTGGAGACCTGGGGACGCGTCGACTCCATCGCCGAAGACTTGTCGGGCAGCGGCCTCACGGGCCGAGCGGCCGGCCGCGCTGCCGCTACCAGCCGACGACACGTCGACGAGGGTGCCGAAGCTGGAACCACGGCTCCCATCTCCGTGCTGGGCTCAGGAAACCTCGGTCTGCTGTATGTGCACTCTGGTGTTCGGCTGACCCTTGAGGAGTTGGAGCAGCGCTGGCCAAACCTCATCCCAGGCCTGTGCGCTCACGAGGGTATCGGGTTCGTCGCCGGTCTGGACTCTGCCGCTGTGCCCTGGGCGCTCGATGCCCACGGTCGTGTTCGGCTTGACACCGGTGATGTCCTAGGGCGAAACCCTCTACAGCCGTACGGCGAGCATTCACTTCGGGTGCTAGGTCGAGCCGTCATCATGCCGGAGGCGCCAGACCTCTACATCAACAGCAGTGTGGACCACATCACCCTCGACATCGCGGCATTCGAACCTCTGGTCGGTGCACATGGAGGTCTCGGCGGGTGGCAGGACCGCGCCGTCCTACTGACGCCGCGAGCACTAGCCGATGTTCTGCCCGCTCAGCAGATCGAGGGTGCCGACCGGCTCCATGTCGTCCTGGTAGCCATGCTTCGTGCGCTCGGACATCGCAAGTCGCTACAGGACGTACGAGGTGAGGTCCCATCCGTGGGATCGTTGTCGCTCCCGCGCCACGAGCGATTAGCTGAGCGAAATGCGCTATCCGGGCAGGGCTCGGATCACCCGCACAAGTCAGCCGACGGAGATGGGGGCGATGTCTTGATTTGACGGTGATGTATCGGCTGGTCGAGATCCCGCAGCCGGGCCCCGGAACCTCCCGATCGAGCCGCGATGATCTCAGCCGCGATGCTCACCGCGGTCTCCTCGGGTGTCCTGGCTCCAAGATCGAGGCCCACCGGACTCGACAGTCGTGACAGATCACTGCTTGTCAACCCGGCGGCCCGCAGGCGCTCCAAGCGATCTTGGTGCGTCTGGCGCGAGCCCATGGCACCTACGTACGCCAACCGGGGGAGCCGTAGGGCCAGTGACAGGGCCGGAACGTCGAACTTCGGGTCGTGTGTGAGGACGCAAACGACTGTCCTCGAATCCAGATTGCCGAGCCTGGCTTCCCGTTCCAAGTACCGGTGCGGCCAGTCCGCGACCACATTGGCCGCGGCGGGAAATCGGTCGGGTGTCGCGAAGATCGGACGGGCGTCACAGACCGTCACCTGATATCCCAGGAAAGCGCCCATTCTCGCGACAGCCGCGGCGTAGTCGGTTGCACCGAACACCAGCATGCGCGGCGGGGGAGCGAAAGACTGCACGAAGACCCGCGTGCCCTCACCGCACCGCTGTCCATCGGGACCATAGCTAAGGCACTCGCTGCGGCCAGCGTCTAAAAGCAAACGCGCATCAGCCGTCAAAGACTCCTCGATCCTCCCCGGTCGCGGGAGGCTGAGCTTGGCTGGGGCGAGCTCCGGCCCAGCGGTCGTGCCTGTGCCTGGCTGGCGCGGGCGTACCACCAGGCGGCGGCCGACGACAAACGCGTCGGGGTGCTCGACGATCGTTGCGACGGCCACCGGTCGGCCGGCGCGCATATCGCGCACCACGGCGTCAAGGCCTGGGAACGTCTTGGCGCTGACCGGAGACGCCAAGACCTCCAAGCTCCCACCGCAGGTCAGACCGGGAGCGTACGGATCGGCGCCGGAGATCCCGTAGCGCACTAGTGCTGGCGTACCGGTGGCGACAGCTTCCCTACAGAGCTCGTACACTGCCGCCTCGACACAGCCACCGGAGATCGAGCCGACGGCTTCCCCATCGGGGCCGACGGCCATCGATGCCCCGGATTCACGGGGTGATGAGCCGGTGATCTCGACCACCGTGCCCAGCCCGACCGTCGCTCCGGTCTCACACCAGCGGGCCAACTGTGGCATCACCTCACGCATGCCCGCACACCCCGTGCGCCGTCGCTTCAACCAGCATGTCGATATCCCGACCCGATGCGAGGTCTGCGCACTCGACCAGGACCGGTAGATGCCGCTCGAGATACCCGCGGGCGCCGACGTCACCACGCGCAGCGGCGAGAATCCCCGGCCAATGCGCCCTGCCCAGGACGACAGGGTGGCCCGGCCGCCGATGATAGGTGGCCCGGGTCAGTGAGGCCGGTCCCGCCCCCTTCTCGAGGACCCGCCGAACTACTGTCGCGCCAACGTCGGGAAGATCGACCAGCGTCACCACGACGGCGGGTGTGTCAGCGGGGAGCGCCATGATGCCGGTCCGGAGGGATGCGCTGAGTCCGACGCTCCAGTCGGCGACAGCCGCCACAATGACGGTGCGGCCGTCTAGGAGCGCCCGCGCCTTCACTTCTGCCGCGCCGAGGACCACGACGACGGGGCTGCATCCGGCTTCGGCGATGACGTCGATGCCACGTGCCAGCCAGTCCTTGACGAGGGCTTTCGGCGTGCCCATGCGCCGTCCCGCGCCGGCGGCGAGCAGCAACCCGGCCGCTGGCTTCATGGCACCGTCCACGACGGCACAGGGGTGGGCAGGCATGAGTGAGCGCTCGGCCTTCGAATTCAGATGGTGGTGGCGGCGCGTTTGATCGCCTTCCGGATCCGGCAATACGTGCCGCACCGGCACACGTTCATAATGCCGTCGATGTCGGAGTCCGACGGGTTCCGCTTGGTCTTCAGCAGCGCGGCGGCCTGCATGATTTGCCCAGGCTGGCAAAAGCCGCACTGTGCCACGTCTTCGTCGAGCCAGGCCTGCTGTACCGGGTGCAGGCCTCCCTTGGAGGCCAGGCCCTCGATCGTAGTGACCGTCTTCCCCACGACGTCAGCCGCTGTGAGCATGCAGACTTGAACCGCCTGACCGTTGACATGGCAGGTGCACGCGCGGCAGACGCCGACGCCGCACCCGTACTTCGGTCCAGTCACGCCAAGCACGTCGCGCAAAACCCAGAGCAGCGGCATGTCGGCCGGCGCGTCGACTGTGACGTTCTTGCCGTTGAGCTTGAATGCGTAGCTGGGCACCGGGGCTCCTAGAAATTGATAGGGAATTTGCGAGGCTTGTTACCTGTCGCACGGGCGTAGGCGTTCGCCACCGCGCCGGCAGCCGCCGGAACGCACAGCTCCCCAACCCCACCTGGCGTACCGCTTCCGCCGAGGAGGTGCACGTCGCATGTGAGTGGCGCGTCCGCCTGGCGGGCGTACCGGAAGTCGCTGTAGCTGCCTTCCCGGAACGCACCGTTGTCCAGGTGGTTGCCGGCGAACAGCACTGTGCTGATTCCGTCCATCAGACTGCCCATGGCTTGGGCGCGCAGACCGGTCGGGTTCACTTGGCGACCGACGTCCATGGCCATCACGGCCTTGGTGACCCGGGGCTTGGCTCCTGTGCAGTCGATCTCGACGAGACAAGCCGCGGTCGACCGGTACTCGGCATGGACCGCCACACCCTGACCGGTTCCCGACGACATCGCCCGGCCCCAGCGGCCTTCGGTGGCGACTTTGTGAAGCACGGCACGAGCCTCAGCCGTCTTGAGGAACTTCCGGCGCATGTCGACCGCGTCCGCTCCCATCGCCTTGGCGATCTCATCAACCATGATTTCCTCAGCCGTGCGCGCTTGGCCGGAGTAGACCGACCGCCACGAGGCGGTCGGCATGTCATAGGAGACTTCGGTGAGGGTTTCGGTGACGACTCCGAAGTTGTACGGGCAGGACAGGCTCAGATTGAAGAACGCCGTGCCGATCGTCGGGCTGACGTACCCGGTCTCGACGAGCACCTGCTGCTTGCCGCTCCCCGTCAGGTCAAGCTCCACGCACGACATGCGGTGGTCGTACGACAGCACCTCACCTTGCGAGTGCACCGCGTGCAACTGGTGATGGCTGCGCGGCCGCACCCGGCCATGGCGCATGTCATCGTTCCGGGTCCACATGAGCTTCACTGGCCGGCCGATCGCTTGTGACACAAGAGCTGCCTCGACAGCGGGCTCGTGGTAGAGCCGCCGACCGAAGGAGCCGCCGCCTCGTGTCACGTGCAAGGCCACGTCATCGGCGCTGAGCCCGAGGGCCTTTGCGACTGCCGACTGGGCACTGGTCGGTGACTTCGTCGCTAGCCAGATCTGCGCCGACCCGGATCGGACATCGGCCACCGCGCTGCCGACCTCCATCGGGGCGTGGTTCACGAACGCGAACGAGAAGGTCGCGTCCACGGCTTTGGTCGGCGGGAGCGGTGGCGTCACCGGGGGGATCGCCGCAGCCAGCTTGGCATTGATGTCTGCATCGGAGACACCGTCGACCGTTCCTGAGCCCCAGGTCACCTGAACCGCCGATTTCGCCTTCAGGGCCTGGTCGAATGTGTTTGCGCTTACCGCCACGCCGGTCGGCAGCTCAGTGATCGCCACCACCCCAGGCATCCGGCGAGCCGCTGATGCGTCGTATGCCTTCACGGTGCCCCTGAGGGTCGGCGGTCTGATCACGACCGTCGGTGCGGCGCCCGGGACATCGACATCGAGTGTGAACTTCGCTGTCCCGGTCACAATGCTCCGTGCGTCGATCCGGGGGGTCGCCGTGCCGATAAGGCGGTATTCCGATGACGGCTTTGGATTGGTGGAAACCGCTGGTACGAGCACCTCCGCGGCCGCCGCGGTGAGCGACCCGTAGGTCGCGGAGCGGCCATCAGGAGCCCAGACCGCGGTATCCCGGGTGCTCAGCGAACCTGCGGGCAGACCCCACCGATCGGCTGCGGCGGTGACGAGTCGGGCGCGGGCCTGTGCCGCTATGGATCGCACCGGGTCCCACAATGAGCGAACCGAGGACGATGCGCCGGTGGACTGCGCAGTGCCGAGGTCTTGGCGAGCGTCTTCCAACGGAACGTCGACGTCAACCAGGCGCGCGTCAATCTCTTCGGCGACCAGTATCGCCATTGCCGTCGTGATTCCCTGCCCGACCTCCGCACGCGGTACTCGGAAGACGACTCGGTTCTCCTCCGTCACCTCGAGCACCAGCAGGTCCTGAGCTTGCTTCGTCAGCACCTTGATGAGGTCACCGAAGTCGGTGATGTTCTCCGGCTGCGGCGGGCTCGGCACGATCGCATGGGCCTGGCTAGGCGCGATGAGCTCACCGGCGCTGCTAGCTGCAACGGTGAGAACTGGGGCTGCGACGACATAGGTGAGGAATCGGCGTCGAGTCAGTGGCCCAGCGGCCGCCATCTCATCCGACGGCGCGGTCTCCTGCGAGGCGTCGCCTGGCATCGAGCGCCCTCCGTTCAGTTCGGTATTCCAGGGGCCGCCTCAGGCTGCTGGCGCGATTGCTCGCTCAGGTTGCTCTTTGGCGCAGGCGGCAGCGTAGCGTGCCGATCTCGGCCTCCGCAGCCGCTCTCGCGGGAGTGATCGAATTGGTCGCTTTGTGTGAACCAGCGTTCCGCCGACAATCCGCCGCTGCTGAGGGCGACAGATCGAAATCAGAGGCCCCCAGGGCGAGCGGTCAGGCGGGAACACCGGCCCTGGAGGCGAAACCTAGTAACGCTGTTTTGGTGGTTGACGTCAAGCCAAGGCGCCTCAATCGACAGAACAGTTTTGCATGGCAGATCTGCAGTTGGGTGGGTACAGGGCTTCTAGCGAGTCGGCTCGTTGCTGAGCCGCCGCCTACGGGATGGATGAAGGAGAACGGGATGCGGACAAAGCGGCTGCACGGGGACCGGGTTGAGGTGACGGAGCTGGGCTTGGGCGGTGGCCCGCTCGGCGGCCTGTTCCAGACCGTCGATGACAATGCGGCGGCCGCTACGTTGAGGGCCGCCTGGGATGGCGGCATCCGTTACTTCGACACCGCACCTCATTACGGGATAGGGCAGTCGGAGCGCCGGTTTGGGGAGTTTCTGCGCCAGCACCCCCGAGATGTCTTCTCACTGTCGACAAAGGTCGGCAGGCTCCTGGTCGAACAGGACCCCGCCGGGCGAATCGACGAGGCTTTCCAGGTTCTAGCCACCCATCGCCGGGTCTGGGACTTTTCCCGTGACGGCGTTCGTCGAAGCTTGGAGGAGTCCCTGGTTCGGTTGGGTCTGGACCGGGTGGACATCCTTTACCTGCACGACGCTGGAGAGCACTTCGAGGCGGCGCTACACGACGGGTACCCGGCCTTGGCGGAACTCCGGGAAGAAGGCGTCGTCGGCGCGATCGGTGCCGGAATGGAAAATGCCGGCCTGCTGACTGAGCTCGTCCGGAAGGCGGATGTCGACGTGCTGATGTTGCCTGGTCGGTACACCCTCCTCGACCAGTCGGCCCTCGATGAGTTGTTGCCGGCATGTCAGGAGCGTGGAGTGTCGGTGATCGCCGCGGCGGTGTTCCACTCCGGCGTGCTCGCTCAGCTCCGTCCCGGACCCGGCGCCATGTTCGGCTATCAGACCGCGTCCCCGGAGGTCCTGGACAAAGCCAATCGGATAGCGGAGATTTGCGCGGGGCACAGCGTGGCGCTGCCCCAGGCGGCCATGGCGTTCCCGCTGACACACCCGGCGGTAGCCGGCGTCGTTCTGGGTATGCGGTCAGCCGAGGAAGTTTTGCAGAATGTCGACTTCTTCACGTCGGGGGTACCCGGTCAGCTATGGCGTGATCTCTGCGCCGAAGGGCTGTTGGATGAGCGGGTGCCGGTTCAAGCGTGACTCGAGCGATGGCAGTGGCTCGAGACGACAGTGGCCGGAAGCTTGCTCGCCCCGTTCTACGGCGACGAGCCCGCGGTCGGCATCACCGACAGCAGCCTGGTGGCATTTCAACCGACGACCGGTGCTTCGGTCACCGGCGGGTTTTGGGCGGACCCGGCTCGTAGACGTATCTCACCTCCTTGCCGACGGAGGTGTCAGCTGCGTTGGGCAGGCTCGGAGTTGCCGAACACTTTCTTTGCCTCCTGCCGGGCGTGCTTGTCGAGTTTCAACGCTTCGGAGCTCATCTCGGCCAGGCCCTTCGGGCTCAGCTTGACGACGTTCACCAGAGCTTCCTTCTCCTGCTCACCGCCGGAGTAATTGGGCTCCGTTGCGATATGGCCGACTCCCGGACCGTAGTACTTGAACTCGCTGTCGTCCTCAAGGATGACCAAGGATTTGAAGCACCGGAAAGGAACACACTTGCGATCCCCCACCTTGGTGACCTCGCCGCGAATGGTCTCCCGGGAGTTGTGCGCCTCCACGTACGTCATGCCCTCCTTCGGGTCAGCCATCATCCAGACACCTGCCTTGGCTTCGTTCTTGCCGGCCAGCCAGGCGTCGACGGCGTTAACGAACTGGCCACCTTCGTAAATCTCGGTGTATGAGCCGAGGTACCAGATATTGCCGAACTTGTCTTGGGCAAGGTAGTCGAGAGAGGCTTCACCGATCTGACCAGCGTCGATGTCCTGGTCCAGAACAAGAACCGTGCGGACGCCATTCACGACCTTTGTGACGTCGGTGACCGTGACGCGTAACTGGTGATGCAGCTTTCTGCTCCCGCGAGTGATGGAACCGTCTCGCAGCGTCTGATTGCCGGGTACCAGTGGATACCAACTGTTCTGGCCACCGATGGGATTGCCGAAGTTCTTGGGGTCGAATTTCTGGTCGTTCGCGTTCACCTTCCGTGCCGCCGTGCTGCTCGCCTTCGGAGAGGTGGGCGCTGGTGTCGAGGAGGATGCGGCTGGCGTCGGCGCTGAACTGGCTGGCGACGTTGGAGCCGGTTGCGGGGACGACCCGGCACTGCAAGCGGCCACGGACGCGACGACGCATGCACTGGCGACCGCCAGTGACGTACGCCGGAGGCGGCACCGGGCAACGACCCCGGGGAAACGCGCGTTGCATGCCGATGTTCCCGATTGAAGCACCGGAATGTCGTTGGATTGGCTACTCATCACGCAACAGCTCCCCAGGAGGTAAACGACGAATAAGGGTGGTGGCCGCCAATGACGCAATCACCGAGACGGCAAGGACGAGCGCAGCGAGGACCGCGATATCTATCTGTGGGATGACGACTTCAGGTCGGAGCACAAAAAGCGGTCTTAGTACGGTCACCAGGAAGTACGCCATTGCTATCCCCACGAGCGCCCCGACGCCCGCTCCGATCACGACCGCGCCAACGGATTCGGTGACCAGGAGCGACCGGAGCTTACCTATTCGCATGCCTTGGGCGCGTAGGGATACGTACTCCCGTCGGCGCTGCAGCAAAAGTCCGAAGACGAAAATGGTGATTGCCGTGGCTGCCATTGCCAGGGCGTAGGCATAGTCGAGGGCGAGTAAGCCGTGGATGTTGAGGGCGGCAAGGCTTGACTGGTCTTTGTCGAGTGCAGTTGCCCGGGTATCGATTTGCAGGGCGTCGGTCGCCCCCGGACCGGATCGAAGTTCATCGACGGCTCTGTCCAGGCTGGCCGTGCTCGAGTCGTTGAGGGTTGCCAGAAAGAAGGTGGCGTTGGTCGAAGGGATGAGTTGCATCTGACGCTGGATGTTGACCAGAACATCCACGCCGTCGGGGAAGCCGGGAAGGCGTTCGAAGAGCCCGATCACCTTCATCTCGGTGAGTTTCTGGTTCTTGGTCGCCCGCGCGAAGAGAACCTGCACGTCGTCGCCCGGTTCGACATCGAGAAGATCGGCGAGATCACTGCCGAGGAACACGCCGCCGGGCTGGCGCGCCAAAGCTTCCATCGCATTCGCAGCCGTGGTGCCGACGAAGTCGCTGTCGAGAAGCGGAGCTACCCGTCCGAACTCCGCGGGATTGATCGCAGCCATGTTCCCGGCGTCCTCGTTCTTCTCGCTCTCCAGGAGCGTGTTCAGCAGGCCATACACGACCGGGGTCGCTGTTGGGATGCCGGAGACCTCCAGGTTGTCGGCGTATTGAGGGGGGTGGTCAAACGGGCTGATCGGAGCGGGCGTTACTCGTACGTCTGAACCCACGACGAACCGAGCGTCAAGGGCCTTTGCCTGGTCGTAGGACGCGCCGAAGGACGCCACGCTTGTGCCGAGGGCGACGATCAACCCCACCATGATCGCGGCGGTGGTTGTGGCCCATGAGCGGCGCCGGGTGCTGCGCGTGAGCAGGCCGCGAAGGGGCCGACCGAACCGATGCCGGCGAGGCAGCGGCAGGTGGGCCAAGCCGCGCTCGATGACCCTGCCGAGCACCAGAACCGAGCCAAGCCAGATTCCGATCGGGACGATCACCAGGTGCAGGCGCAAGGACACGGCCCGGCCGTAGTAGACCGATCCACGCACACCCTCGAAGCCTGCATGGCGGCGTTGGTACCACTCGACGGCCCCGACCGCCGCCAAGATCAAGAAGTCAAGCCCGAGAAGGCTCCATAAGGGCTGTCGGGACGCGAGTTGCGCTCGCTCATCACTGATCTGGTGGTTGATGGCGCGCCGCCCAGATGCGTACAGCGCGCCACCAGCGGCGAGGAACCCGCAGCCCGCACCAAGCAACGCTGAGGCGAGCAGGCTTACCGCGGAGGCGCTGGCCAGAGCATCGGCCGATAGCACTGCCGCGCTCGAAGCGAGACCCAGGGCCAAACCGAGTAACGACCCGACGGTGGCAAGAGCGAGGGTTCGCAGTGCATGCATGCGGAGCAGTTGACGCCGGTTGGCGCCACGAATTCGCAGGATGGCCTGTTCGCGACGCAGCGCATCGGCCAGCACTCCGCCGGCATATGCGGTGAGAATCGCCGCGAGCACAACACCGGGAAGTCCAAGGAAGACGAACATCCGTTTGGCCGTTTGCGCATCCTCGCGGGCCACCTCGAGTGCATTGGAGATGTTGTCGATCAAGACGTCTTGACCCGAAGCCACGGCATTGACGGCGTCGGCGACTGCCCTGGTCTGGGCCACAGCAGTCTCCGGATCGGCGTCGAGCGGGCCCCGTTCCAGGAAAACGTCCACTTCGAGGGTCGGTTGGTGACGAAGAACCGTGCCCGGGGTTGTCGTTACGTTCTGGAAGGCCGGCACGATCGTGCTGCTGAAGAGGTCTGGCCCGACGATCACCGAGTTCCGGACGTAAACGAACTGCTCGAGCTGTTTCCCCTGCCGGCTGTAGAAGAGAGACTTGGCCTGCGAGACGTCGGAGATGCCACTGATGCGCACGCTGACGGGCCGACTCATCCCGGGCATACGGAGCTTCACGACGGAACCGGGACTGACCGACAAGGCCCGAGCCGCCTCTGCGCTGAGTAGCCCAGAGCCTGGTTCGTACGATCCGTCGACGATGCGGATGGACGGGTCCTGCTCGATGTATCGATCATCCAACCCGAAGATGCGAACCGGCTCCAGGGGGCGCTTGGAGTCAGTCGAGAGTGAGCCGGGGTCGAGATCGACGAACGACAATTGCTCTGCTCGGGCCACACCCTGGATTTGACCGATCTGGCGCGTGAGCTCATCGAGGCTCAGCGGTTCGGAGATGTTCGCCTTGACCGGGACGCCGATCTCACGGCTCGAGAAGCTCGCACTTGGACCCAGGGACGGCACAGACTCCACGGCCGAGTCGGCAACGAGGTCGTAGGTCAGCACGACCCGAGATTTGGCGGGGACGGTGCCGAGGTTCAGGCCGAGCTGTGCTTCACCCTGCGCGAGCGGGAATTCACCGCCGGGATCAGGCATCCGGGAGCCATCGATGATCAACGAGTTGGGGACGTAACTCAAAGGAGAGGAAGGCTCGGCTCTGATGACCACTTCATTCGCTGGATAAGAACTGTCATTGGCAAGGATGAGCGTCGCGTGCGCGCGCTGGCCGGGTTGCAGCCGTGCTGGAGTGATCTGCTCGGTTAGGCGCACCCGATTGCCGAGCGGATCGGACAGGACCCGCTGCATATCGATCGGGATGGGAGCGATTGCGCGCGCCGTCATGGTTGCCGAGGAACCGTCGATGAAGAACAAAACACCCGAAAACAGGCCAATTCCCAGCGTCATCCCGGCCAGTGCGGTGAGACTGCGTCTAGGGTTGCGACGCAGATCGCGCCAGACGTAACGACCGATCATGAGACGCGTCCGTCCTGAAGGTGGATTCGCTGGTCCATCCGGCTCGCCGCGTCCCGGTCATGGGTCACCATGATTAAGGTCGCGGGGAGCTCGGTGTGCAATCCCAGCAGCAGGTCGATGACACCAGCCGCGTTATCCGTGTCCAGCGCGCCCGTCGGTTCGTCGGCCAGAATGATCTTCGGCCGGTGCACGACCGCCCGAGCCACCGCGGCCCGTTGTCGTTGCCCACCCGACAG
>DATFQP010000401.1:0-7652 GCA_035264145.1 Propionibacteriaceae bacterium | reverse complement strand
GGTTCGTAGATGCCCGTATACACGCAGCGGCCCATGTGCTCGACGAACGCGCCGAAGAGACGGGGACTGACCGGAGTGGTGACGAAGCTGGGATCGAGGACTAGGTGAGCGGTAGGCACGCTTCTTGTCTTACCCCTCTCCCGCGTTGCCAGCGTCGTCTTCAGTGATTCGTTGGATTGTCTCCACGTCCGCACCGCTGAGAAGCGGTGGTCGCTCCCCGGTATCAGCCTTTTCCGAGTGACCGAAACGTTTCTACCCAGCGGAAGAGCTGATCGACGAATTACAAACGCTCCGCCTGCTCGGCGTCCTCTGGCCAGCAGTGGAGGCCCACACCTCGATGTTGCCGAACGAAAAAGGTGTGGGCGCGCTGCTCGACGATGACCTCACGGGCACCTAGCGGCTGGCACTCGGCGGTCAGCACATTGACCGAAACCTTGACGAAACCGTGTGGTCGGCATCGGGTTACCTCCCGGGGCGGCGAGGTCAGTCGCAGGGTCACGGGATTGACCAACCGGGCTCCCTTGGTTCGTTTCCTCAACGAAAAAGGGAGCAGCTTGGACGTTTCCTTTCGAAAGTTCTGGGGTAAGTCGATGCTCACAGAACCCTTGACAGGTAAGCACCGGCCTTCATATTTTGGACGCGGTCTCTTGGAACCTCCGAAACTTTTCGCAACCGAGAGGTGAGATTCATGGCATCTAGAAAGGCCCTGGCAGTGGCTGCAGCGGTGGCGTCGAGCATGAGCTTGGTCGCTTGCGGGGGCGGCGGCAATGAGGAGAGCGGCGGCACCAGCTCGAGTGGCGGCCCTGTCACGATGACCTTCTGGCACAACGCCACAACTGGTCCCGGCAAGGCGTTCTGGGACAAGACGGTCGCCGACTTCCAGACCGCCAACCCGAATGTCACGATCGAGGCTCAGTCGATCCAGAACGAGGAGCTCGATGGCAAGCTCCAGACGGCGTTGAACTCCGGCAGTGCGCCCGACATCTTCTTCCAACGTGGCGGCGGAAAGATGGCCGCCATGGTCGAGGCGGGCCAGGTCAAGGACATCACCGATGCCATCACCCCCGAGACCAAACAGGCGCTGGGTGAGGCCGCGTTGGCGTCCGCGCAGATCGAGGGCAAGACATACTCCGTCCCGGTCTCGATCCTGCCCGGGGGTCTCTGGTACAGCAAGGATTTGTTCAAGAAGGCCGGCGTCGATGCGACGCCGACGACGATGGACGAGCTGAATGCTGCGGTGACCAAGCTGAAGGACACCGGTGCGGCGCCGATCGCCCTCGGAGCCAAGGATGCGTGGCCGGCCGCTCACTGGTACTACTTCTTCGCTCTGCGCTCGTGCAGCAAGGCCACTCTGGACGCCGCTGCCGCCGACAAGAACTTCTCGGACCCCTGCTGGACGAAGGCCGGTGAAGATCTCAAGGCCTTCGCCGACACGAAGCCGTTCAACGAGGGTTTCCTCACCACCTCCGCTCAGCAGGGCGCGGGCAGCTCGGCCGGCCTGCTGGCCAACCACAAGGCGAGCATGGAGCTGATGGGGGCCTGGAATCCGGGTGTGATCGCCTCTCTGACGCCGGACACCAAGCCGCTGCCGGATCTGGGCTTCTTCCCCTTCCCGGCTGTTCCCGGCGGCCAGGGTGACCCGGCCGCGATCATGGGCGGCACCGACGGCTACTCGTGCTCGGCCGATGCGCCGCCGCAGTGCAGCGACTTCCTCAACTTCATCCTGACCAAGGACGTCCAAGAGGGCTACTACAAGGGCTTCCAGGCCCTGCCGGTCAACAAGGAGGCTCAGGGGGTCGTCAAGGAGGACTACCTCAAGGCGGTCCTCGATGCCTACAACGCGGCACCGTACGTCTCGCTGTGGCTCGACACGATCTACGGCCAGAACGTCGGCAACGCCCTGAACGTCGGTGTGGTCAATCTGCTCGCTGGTAAAGGTGACGTCGCGGGGATCATTGAGGCCGTGAACGCGGCCGCCGCAAAGGGCTGAAAGAAGCAACCGATGAGCAGCAACTTCGGAGCCGAGACCTTAGCGGTCGCAGAGAATGTGCCTGGCAATCGCCCAGGGACAGGAGGTGGCGCGCAAGCGCCGCCTCCGTCCCGTTCCCGGCCGGGAATCGGTTGGCGCCAACGTCTGGAGATCGCGCTGCTGTCCGGCCCGGCGATCATCATGTTTCTTGCCTTCGTGATCTTCCCCGTCCTGATGGCCGCGTACTACGGCTTCTACAGGTGGAAGGGCTTCGGGCCGCCAACCAACTTCGTCGGCCTACAGAACTACGTCACGATCCTGCAGGACAGCTTGTTCCAAGAGGCGCTGTGGCACAACGCCGTGATCGTGGTGCTGTCGCTCGTTTTTCAGGGGCCGATTGCGATTGGCTTCGCCCTGCTGCTCAACCAGAAGGTGCGTGGCCAGTCACTGATTCGGGTGCTCATCTTCGTCCCGTACGTGATCGCCGAGGTCATCGTCGGGACAGGCTGGAGCCTGATGTTGCAGACGAACGGCGCCGTCAACGCCGTCTTGAGGTCGATTGGTCTGGGCGCGCTGACGAGCGATTGGCTAGCGAACCCAGACCTCGCCATCTGGACATTGATGCTCATCTTGACCTGGAAGTACGTCGGGTTCGCGGTGATCTTGTTCCTGGCGGGAATGCAGAACATCCCGGAGGAGTTGTCCGAGGCCGCCGCGGTGGACGGCGCATCGTACTGGCAGACCCAATGGCGGATCACCCTGCCGCTGCTCGGGCCGACGATCCGCATTTGGGCCTTCTTGTCGATCATCGGTGCGCTGCAGTTGTTCGACCTCGTCTACATCATCTGGGGGCAGTACGTCTCGTCCACCGCCGGCGTCTCCACCATGGCGACGTACATGGTCACTGAGGGCCGCAACGCTGGGAATTACGGTTACGGCAATGCCGTGGCGGTAGTGCTATTCCTGATCTCAATGGTCATCGCCCTGGTGTACCAGCGTTTCGTTCTGCGCCGGGACACCCAGGGCGCACTTGGCGGGAGATAGATTCATGGCCGCGATCGCTGAATCCACATCCGGACCTGTTACGGCATCAGCACCGCCTCGAGGAAAGCCGAGGAAGGACAGCGGCCGGGGAAGCCCGGTCGTGTACTTCGCCGCTCTGGTGCTGATCGCCCTCATGCTCGGACCGGTCCTCTACATCATCACCGGCGGATTCCGTACGAATTCCCAGATCACCTCTAACCCGGCGGCCCTGCCGAACCCGTGGGTATTCGCCAACTACACAGAGGTCCTGACTAGCAGCACCTTCTGGCGACAGGTCGGTAACTCGACGATTTCGGCTCTGGCCACCACGATCGCAGTCGTCGTGTTGGGTGTCATGGCGAGCTACGTCCTGGCCCGCTACCAGTTCCGGGGGCGCGGAGCGATGTACGCGCTGTTCGCGGCCGGTCTCATGTTCCCCATAACGGTCGCCATCACACCCTTGTACATTCTGGTGAAGAACCTGGGACTGGTGAACACGCTGCCAGGCATCATCCTTCCCCAGATCGCATTTGCGCTGCCCACGACGATCATCATCCTGGTCCCCTTCCTGCAGGCGATTCCCAAGGAGCTCGAGGAGGCCGCCGCCATCGACCGCTGCAGCCGCCTCGGCTTCTTCTGGCGCATGGTGCTACCGCTCTCAGTGCCGGGCGTGATCACCACCGGCATCCTGGCGTTCATCGGGGCCTGGAATAGCTACCTGCTGCCGCTGTTCATCCTGAACGACCAGGACACCTTTACCTTGCCCCTCGGCGTGCAGGCCTTCGCGTCGCAGTACTCGGTCGACACCGCAAAGGTGCTCGCGTTCACCTCGTTGTCGATGATCCCGGCACTGGTGTTCTTCAGCCTGTTCGAACGCCGCATCGTCGGCGGGCTCACCGGTGCGGTCAAAGGCTGAACTTCCCCGGCTCAGCCGGCCGGCGATCGAACTTGGTCGAAACGTGGACCCGCGCACGACCGGTCTGGTGCCAACTCGATGCGTTTGGAGAGATTGCGACCAGGGCGGAACGTAAAGCAGCCGGCTAATGGGTATAGCCGGCGTGGAGAGCACGAAGTTGAGGAGTAGTCATGACATCAGCGCTCACTCGCGAGGACATGGACCGCAGTCCTACCCGCGACGACAAGTTCAGCTTTGGACTTTGGACCGTTGGCTGGCAGGCCCGGGACCTGTTCGGTGAGGCGACCCGGCCCGCCCTGGCCACTGTCGAAGCCGTCACTCGGTTGGCCGAAATGGGTGCCTATGGGATCACCTTCCACGACGACGACTTGATTCCGCCGGGCAGCAGCGCCCAAGACCGGGATCGGATCATCAAGGAGTTCCGCCAGGCCCTCGACGAGAGCGGGATGGTGGTGCCGATGGTCACCACCAACCTGTTCCACGACCCGGTCTTCAAGGATGGTGGGTTCACCAGCAACGACCGGACCGTGCGGCGCTATGCCGTTCGTAAGGTGATGCGCAACATCGACCTGGCGGCTGAGCTGGGCGCCGAGATCTATGTGTTCTGGGGTGGCCGTGAGGGGTCGGAGGTCGACTTCGCCAAGGATGTCCGCGCGGCCCTGGACAGATACCGGGAGGCTATGGACACGCTGGCCGGTTACGTGATCGAGCGTAGATACCCGATGCGGTTCGCGATCGAGCCGAAGCCGAATGAGCCACGCGGGGACATCCTGCTGCCCTCGATCGGCCATGCCCTGGCCTTCATCGCCGAGCTCGAGCACGGCGACATGGTCGGGATCAACCCCGAGACCGGTCATGAGCAGATGGCCACCCTCAACTACACGCATGGCATCGCCCAGGCGCTGTGGGCGGGCAAGCTGTTCCACATCGACCTGAACGGGCAGAAGGGTCCCCGTTACGACCAGGACTTCGTCTTCGGTTACGGCGACCTGCTGCAGGCTTTCTCGACTGTTGACCTGCTGGAGAACGGTGCACCGGGCGGCGGCCCGGTCTACGACGGCCCGCGGCACTTCGACTACAAGCCGCTACGTACCGAGGACATGGACGGCGTGTGGGAGTCGGCTCGGGCGAACATGGAGCTGTACCTGTCGCTGCGGGAGAAGGCGCGAGCGTTTCGGGCTGACCCGGAGGTGCAGGAAGCCGTGCAGGCTGCCCGGGTTCCCGAGCTGGCCCAGCCCACCCTCGGAGAGGGCGAGACCTACAACGAGCTGCTGCAGGACCGCAGCGCGTTCGAAGACTTCGACATCGACCGGGCGCGCACCCAGGGCTACGGCTTCGCCCGCCTGCAGCGGCTGGCCATCGAACACCTGTTGGGCACCCGCTGATCCTTCGGCGAGGACAGGAGTCAAGGCATGACCACGGCCTCAACGAAGGAGACCATTTGACCGGCTGGCGGGCCGACGAGCTGGTCGCCATCGGCGGCGCGGAGAAAACGCCCCGGGGAAGCAGTTGGGATCGCGCCTTGCTCTGGAGAACTGATCACGGAAGAGATCGCAGGCGTGGCTGAAGTCTTGATCATTAGTGGAGCCGGTGACTACAGCGATCCGTGGCACCGCTTTGACGAAACATCACTGCGTCTGGCCGAGATTGTCGCTGGGCTCGGTCATCAGGTGACGGTCAGTGACGCCGTCGAACAGGCTTTGGCCGAGCCCGGCGAGCCGGACCTGATTGTCGTCAACATCGGAAACCCTCGCGATGCCCGACCCCAGTCCTGCATCGATGCCGCGGAGCGGGGACTCAATCGCCATCTCCAGCGAGGCGGTGCACTGCTCGGTTTACACGTCAGCGCCACATCGATGACCACCATGTCCACGTGGTCCACGATGCTCGGCGGACACTGGGTCCGCAATCGAACCATGCACCCGAAACAGGACCTGTTCAGCGTTGTCGTGCACTCCGACGCTCATCCGATCGTTCGTGGTCTGACCGACTTCACGGTCTTCGACGAGCGGTACAGCTATCTCCACACCAATCGCGACATCACGGTGATGTGTGAGCAGTTCACCGATGGCCGGCTTCACCCGATCGTTTGGGCGCGTGAGTCCGGACCTGCCCGGGTAGTCTACGACGGCCTGGGCCACGACACCCGATCGTACGAAAGCGAGGGTCATGTGCGGCTGCTTCGGCGCACGATCGGATGGCTCCTGCGGGACGGGGACGTTACGCCTCCGACCCTTGAGCTGGAGCTGTCAGCCAGCGATAAACGACAGGATCATTGATGACCCCCAGCCGCCGTCAGCCGTTCCCTTTCGACAGCTTCCCGCCGCTGCTGCTCTAGGACCCGCGCGGGTACAACGGTCTCGCGCTCACCAGTCCGCTGGAAGTCGAAATTGTCGACCCCCAACGCACGCAACACGGCCGTTTCCACCGCTGAAAACTCGGTCGAGTCTTTCCGGTTGAAGCGCATCGGTTCGCGCAAGGCGATTGGCGGATTGGTGATGAGCCGGCCGTGCTGGATGACGTTCTGGGAAGTCGCGTGGAGCATGTAGGGATGCATTAGAACCACGTCGCCGAAGTCTCCAGTCAGTTCTCTAAACTCGTGGCACTGCCCGATGAGGGCGTTGAAATCGAACTCGCTTGGCAGGACGCCCTCAGCGTGGTCGGCTAGGAAGCGTGCGACTACCCGGACCGAGTCAGGCGCGATGAACGTGCCGCCGCCCTGGTGATGCATGTCGGTCCACAGCACGATCGTCAGGAGTCCCTGCTCGGGCGAGTCCAGAAAGTGGCGGAAGAAGTCCCCATCCTTGTGCCAACCCTCCAGCTCCGGCGACGGCGGAGCCCAGGGTCGATCATCTCCGACGCCAAGGTTGGCAATGAAGCCGTCGGTCCAGTTCCACGGCAGCTTGATCCGCTCCTCTCCACCGAGTAGCTGAACGGCCACGGCGAAGGCCTTGGGAGCGAACTTCCGCGCGTCCACCGACGCAAGCGCCGACAGGTGGATGCGTTTCTCCAGCCACTGCGACGGATCGTCGCGATCGTAGCCGAATCGGAGCCAGGCCCGGTCAATCCACTCCTGCGCCGAAGAGTTGTTGAAGCAGTCTTTGACGACCACGTACCCATAACGGAGGAAGTGCTCGACTTCACCAGTGGTGAGTTGTTCGCGGTCCACGATTGTCCTCCCCAAAGGAACTGGCGCTCACGTCGCTTGCTCACCTGACTATCGCAGATAAACCGACAATTCAGACCCTGGTTTCGACGCTAGACAGGCACCACACGTGGTGTCAAATGTGACAGGCATGGCGCTAGAAGCAGCGGATTTCGGCCTCCCGACCTTGCTGCCAGGACTACCTTCTCGTCGCCTAACGATGAACCGTGACGACTGTGACAGGACCCTTGAACTTACGTTTCACCTTGTGTGGTAGATCCTGACTCAGCCAGCGGCCCACGCCACTGGGGAGGGTGGACAACATGATCTCGTCGTACTTCCGCCGCGAAAGGGCGTCCTCCACGGCCTTCACGGGATTAGCGTTGCCCACTTCGCCATCCACGTGGGCACCCAATTTCTGCAGTTGCTCGATACCGAACTCCACTCTGCCTCGAGCGTGGTTATAGTCACCTTCTTCCGCACCGCGCGCGCCCTCAGTCACCGGCATGTTGGTTATTCGGCGGGTCAGCGTCTCCATCGTGCTCTCGCTGTGGGCGTGGGCAGTGGCCGGGACCAGCAGAGTGAACTCGCACGGGCCT
>DATFQP010000400.1:0-5124 GCA_035264145.1 Propionibacteriaceae bacterium | reverse complement strand
CGACGTGGCTGCTATGGCCAGCGGCCACACCCGGGAAATGCTCAGCGAAGCGGCGATGCGCGACCCCGGGGAACCGATACGCGGATTCCTCCTCATCGCACCCGATAGCGATCCGGGAACCGTGTTTGCCTACAGCCAACCCTGCACGTTCGCCCTGGCCAGCGTCATTCAGCGCAATGCTGGCATGCCCCTCACCGAATACCTGCGGCCGCGACTTTTCGATCCGCTGGGCATCGGGCCGGTTGGCTGGCAAACATGGTCCTCAGGACTGGAGCAAGGCTTCAGCGGCCTTCATGCCCGCACAGAGGACATCGCCAAGCTCGGGCAGCTCTACCTTCAGCGCGGCCGATGGCATGATACTCAACTCATTCACGAGGAATGGGTGGCTGAGGCATCCTCCATCAAGGTCGATACAGCTGGTGAGCTGAACCCGGATTGGCGACAGGGCTATGGCTTTCAGTTCTGGATGGCACGGCACGGTTACCGCGGCGACGGTGCCTTCGGACAGTTCTGTGTGATCCTGCCGGAACACGACACAGTCATCGTGACCACCGCCTGCACCATGGACATGCAGGCGATACTCGACATGCTGTGGACCCATCTTCTGCCGGGTCTTGGCGTTAGCACAGCAGACGTCGACACTCAGCAGGAGCGGCTCGTCGCCCGCCTCTCCGACCTTCAGCTGCCGGCCTGCCTCGCTGAAACCACACCGAAGGACTGGCATGACTGGGCCGCCGAGCCGTTTCCCCTGGCCGCTGCGGCAGAGGGCATTCAGGTTCCGTCCACCGTGACGTCAATCGCGGTGGCTCCGACACCTGACGGGTGGGAGATCACACTCATCGAACCCAGCAACGCGCTGAGCATTCCCGTCGGTGCGGGTTCCTGGGCGGTGTCGACCCCGACCGACAGCCGCGGCGATCCCATCCCGGTGGCTGCGTCGGGTGGCTGGTTGGACGATCACACGCTGAGGGTCGAAGTGATCTTTCTGGAAACTCCGCACCGGATGGATATCGCCTGCTCGCTGCCACGGCGCACGGCCGAAGCCGTTTGGCGTGTGCCGCCCTTGTTTCAGACCAGGCTGGAACGCCTGCACTCTCCCGGCTGACCTAGCGCAACGCCCGCTCCGTGCACGGCTACCGAAATCCAGCCGTCCATGTATGAATGTCTATGACGGGTACGCCAAACGCTGATGGTGGGCTTGGTCGACATCAGGGCGCCATTGACCGGCGCTCTAGCAGCGACGATGGAGGCGTCATGTTAAGTCGCGAGGGCTTCCGGGAGTACGCGAGTGGCGCCCTCTGGGTCTGGCCTAGCATCGCCTCGATAGCCGCGCTCATCACCGGGTCGGTGATGGGCCAAATCATCATCAGCCCACGGTCGCCGCTAGCGCCGCTGGCGTTCCAGGGCACGGCGGACGACGCTCGCAGCTTGCTGACCACCATCAGCAGCACTGTGGTGACCGTCATCGCGCTCGTCCTCGGGCTCACGGTCGTGGCGTTGCAGCTCGCGTCAACCCAGTTCTCTCCCCGGCTGCTTCGTAACTTCCTTCGTGACCGGTCCACTCAAGCGGTGTTGAGCGTGTTCATGGCCACATTCGTCTACAGCACCGCCGGCCTCTTCACCGTTGGCGTATCCCGAGGCGGCCGAAGCGAGGAATACCCCCGGCTGGCGGTCAGCGTCGCGATGCTCCTGCTGTTCGCGAGCCTGGCGATGGTGGTGTACTTCGCCGATCATCTGGCGCACTCCATCCAGATCGACGCAGTCACGACCCGCGCGGAGCTCGGGGCCCTGAAAATCGCTGAGCGGCTGCCCGGCGTGAGTGAGGAAAGCCCACCGACGCCGCCACCGTGGGCGATCCCGTTGCCCGCCTTGCGTTCGGGGTACATCCAGACCGCGCACTCGGAGGCGTTGTTGCCGCTGGTCAGCCAGTACGGAGTGTCGGTGGCTCTGCGCCATCGGATAGGCGAGCACGTGGTCACCGGAACCACCATTGCTTCCATGTGGCGACCGGCCGCCACAGATCCGCTGCCGGATGCTGCAATGTTCACTCGCGCGCTCGATGAGGCGGTTGAGATCGGATTCGAACGCACGCTGCAGCAGGACATCACCTTCGGGATGCGTCAGTTGGTCGACGTGGCGTGCAAGGCGCTCTCGCCGGCGATCAACGACCCCTATACCGCGGTCCAGGCCGTCGACCACCTCTCGGTGATCTTCTGCGCCATGGCGGTCCGTCCGCTGGGAGACGACGTCGCCCGAGACGCCAAGGGGGCGGGCATGGTGCTGGTGCCCGGCCGGCGGTTCGGCGACCTCCTTGCCGTGATGTGCGGCATGATCCGCCGCTACGGCGCTGCCGAGCCGATCGCTTGCCTGGCGCTGCTTCGATTGCTCAGCAGCTGCGCGGCCCTCATCGGGGACGATCCGGCTAGACGTGAGGCGATCGAGAGGGAGGTGGCGTTGATCGTGCAGGACGCCGAACGCAAGATCACCCAGCCTGAGGACGTCGTGGGCGTACGAGCTGCGGCTGAAGCCATCGGGTATGCCCCGCGTAACACCGAATCGCCCCGAAGGCTGCCCAGCTGACCTCGCTAAGTCTGCTGGACCTCTGACGCCTGCCCAGCTACCGCGCTAGGCCTTCCTGCTGGACCTCTGACGCCTGCCCAGCTGACCTCGCTAAGCCTGCTGAACGTCTGACGGATCACCGGTAGCGGCCCCAAGCTGCACATCGACGGTCCGTTCATCAGCGCCGCGCAGGATCTTCAGCGAAATCACACCGTCGGCTGCCGCCTCGAGCGCCTCGAACAAATCATCCGTGTGTCGAACCGCTCGGCCGGCCGCCTGCACAATCAGGTCGCCCGTTTCCAACCCGGCCCTCGACGCTGGGCTGTCATCCTCGACAAGCCGGACCAGCAGACCTTCGGCATCGGGAAGCCCCACGGCGCGCCGCATGCGACGGGCCACATCGGCAGGGGCTATGCCGATCCCGAGACGGGGCCGGCGCTTCGACTCCCCGCGGGCAAGCCCGTCGACCTGAGTCCGTAGGGCCTCGTCGGCCGGGATTGCCAGATAGAAGCCCTCGCCCAGGCGGTGGGTGTTCATACCCAGCAGCTGTCCGTCGGCAGTGACGATCGGACCACCGGATGACCCCGGCAGCAGCGGAGCGTCGTGTTCGATGCTTCCCGTGATTCGGCGGCCACGGGGCCCATGGAAACTCCGCTCGACACCGGTCACGAACCCCAGCGTGACGCGCAGCCCACGCCCACCCGGATTGGCGAGCGCGAAGACCGGAGTACCAACTGTCGGCGCACCATCACTAGTCCACGAAATGGCCGGCAGATCTCCGGTGTCCACACCGATGACAGCGACGTCTCCGTCGATGTCGTGTCCTACGACCTGACCTGTTGCCGTGTGTCCATCGGGAAAGGTCACCTCCACCTCATCGGCGCGGACATTGTGCGCATTGGTCAGCACCTGACCGTCACCTATGACCACGCCGGATCCGACACCCCAGCGCTGCCCGATGCCGACGACCGAGTTGCCAACCTGGTCGGCAGCTTGCCGTATCTGTTGCGAAATCTCGTCGAGAATGCCCATCGTGACCTCCGAAAGTTGGTAGTAACTTGCAAGTTACTACTTATTCGGGCTAGGTCAACCCTTACAGATACGGTTTGTCCATGAGCGAGCGACAAGCGGAGCGTCCCTCAGCACTCGCCGAGGCTCTCGCTCGCGTCGGTGATCGCTGGACGCTGCTCATCGTCGAGGCTCTGCTCCTTCAGCCGATGCGATTCAACGACCTCCAAGCCGACATCCCAGGGATTGCGCCGAACATTCTGTCCGAGCGGCTGAAGAGGCTTGAGCGCGACGCGCTGGTGATGTCCAGGCTGTACACCGATCGCCCACCCCGCGCCGCGTACGAGTTGACCGCCGAGGGCCAGGAGCTGGCCGGAGCCCTTCGCCTGTTGGCACATTGGGGCGCACGGCACGCAGTTCCAAGCGAGGTTCGCCACCCCGAATGTGGCACACCTCTGGAGGCCAGGTGGTACTGCCCTACTTGTGATCACCTTGTTGACGGTGAGCCGGAGAGAGAAACCCGCTTCTTGTAAGCCCAAATGGCACATCGGGCTGTTCAACTGGGAGTTCGGGCCGCCGTCAGCACGGGCTGACCGGAACAATGACAGCCGGCTCCATGGAGTGCAGACTGGTCATCGTGCGCCCCTCGCGGCGAACCATGGAACGGCGTCCTTCTCCCTTGGACACGGTTGACGGTGTGCTGTTCGCTTTCGCTGGCGCCTCAGCCGTGTGGTTGGCTTACCTGCTCCTCACCGAAGGCCTCAGTGCAGGCTGGCAGTTGCTGCTGCTGATCCCCTTCTGGGTGGTTGTCACGTACCTGATGCTGCTCCGACGACACCGCATCCTCACCCGCGTCTACGTGCCGGGGTACTTCATCGGTCGGGCCCGAACCAGTGATGGCCTGCTGGGCGATCCCGTCAACCTGACGCTCCAGGGCGACGAGAGCCAGGTTCATCGAGCCATGACCGATGCGGGTTGGACGAGGGCCGACGACTTCACTCCCGCCAGTGGCCGACGAATCGCCACCTCGACGCTGCGCCGGCGGAGCTATCTTCAGGCTCCGGTCAGTCCTCTGCACTTGTTCGATCGGCAGCAGGACTTCGCGTATCAGCAGGAGGTGGCGGGCAGTCCATCCAAGCGGCACCACGTGCGGTTCTGGCGTTGTCCTGAGGATTGGATATTGCCCGGTGGCTACGCCGTCGACTGGCTTGCCGCGGGCACGTACGACCGGAGCCTGGGTCTGTCGCTCTTCACACTCCAGGTCACACACAAGATCGCGGAGGATACCGACGTCGAACGTGACCACATTGTTGACACGGTGATGGCCGCGAATCCGTTGATCACGGTCGAGGTCATCCGCAAATTCTCTACCGGCTATCACAGCCGCAACGGCGGCGGCGACCTGATCCAGACTGATGCGGCCGCCAGCCTCAGACCGAAAGGACGACCTTCACGCACTCGTCTTCCTTGTTCTTGAAGGTTTCATACCCGTCCGGAGCCTGCTCGAGAGGAAGTCGGTGGGTGATCACAAAGCTGGGATCGATCTCGCCGCGCTCA
>DATFQP010000399.1:0-8257 GCA_035264145.1 Propionibacteriaceae bacterium | reverse complement strand
CAACGGATTTGCCCTGGTATCACGGCCCAGCGGACTGGCATCTGCGTGATCTCCCCGATTCCTTGCGCAACTTCGTCACCACCCTCTCGGGCAGCCTGTTCTCCCGTTGAGTCTGTCCATTCGCGCCCGCTCGGGCGTGAGGGGTCCGGTCTTCCTCCTCGCTCGCAGACGGAAAGGCGTTGTCTGCTCACTCGTCGTCCAGACCGGACCGCGCCCTCGCTACCCGACGCTCATGGACGGCGAAACAACGCCAGGCTTGCGGAAACTACTTCAGGTTCTGCAACGGGAAGCCGTTGTCCGCGCAGCCGTCGACAATCAGCGCTCGAGCCTCGGCGGGGATGTCTTCCGGCTTCGCCGCACTCAGCAGGCTGATCGTGGCGTCGACCCACTGCTGCGGTTCGGGGTCGAGTTGGCCGGATGCGCTCAGCTTCTTCAATCCGGCCACGGTCGCCTTCTTGGCGACTGAACCGCTCGCCACCGCTCCATCCACAGCCCGGCACCCAATGCGGTAGGCGTCCTCAGCCTGGACGTCGGTCTGCGCGCAGCCCGCAACCGACAGCAGCAACACGGCTACGAAGGCGGCAGCAAGAAGGTGCATGAACCGAGGGTACGCGCCAGGGCCTTGCCGAGCCTTTGAAACAGCGGTCCTCCCACAGGGACGCCAGCGGTTCCGTGAAGTGCTGGGAGAGCTGCTGCGATGGAGGGCAGAACCCGCTAATCGTCAGCCCTCGTCACAATAGTGAAGGACAGTGCGTGCCGGAACGGCGGTGGCATCGAGTGGTCAAGCGCCGCTTTCGTAGTCCCGAATGGCCCGCCGCAGCTCGTCCACGGCTGCCTCTATCTCTGCATCATCCGGATCTTGCGGCGCGAAGGTTCGGACTGCTGCATCCCACGAGCCGAACCAGCCGTAGAGAGCCAGTGCGGTGACGCCGAGCGCGAACAGGATCATGAAGATCGTAGTGACGGTTGTCGCGGCCATGTCCGGTGTCCCCCAGGAACGGGCCCGCCGTTACAGCTGCAGGCCGGGATAGAGCGGGTAGGCGTTCAGCAGCTCGGCAGACGCTGCCTTGGTGGCGTCGGCCACACCTTCAGCGAGGGTGTACTTCGCCTTGCCCGGCTGGCCGCTCGATGCGGTCACGGGCGTGGTGCTCTTCAACACGTTCACGATCAGATCCGCGACTCGGTCGAACTCGTCGGGACCAAAGCCTCGAGTGGTCAGCGCAGGAGTGCCGATCCGTACACCCGAGGTGTACCAGGCGCCATTGGGGTCGCTGGGAACAGCATTCCGGTTGGTCACGATGCCGGCGTCCAAGAGGGCCGACTCGGCCTGGCGGCCGGTCAGCCCGAAGGACGACACGTCGATCAGCGCCAGGTGGTTGTCGGTCCCGCCGGTCACCAGCCGGGTCTCCCGCCGCAGTAGCCCATCGGCCAGCGCATGGGCATTGTCGGCGATCGCCTGCGCATACGTCCGGAACGCCGGTGTCCTGGCCTCGGCGAGTGCGACCGCCTTGGCGGCCATCACGTGTCCCAGCGGACCGCCCAACACCATCGGGCACCCCCGATCGACCGAGTTTGCAAACTCCTTGGTGGCCAGCACCAGACCACCACGCGGACCCCGCAAGGACTTGTGCGTCGTCGTCGTGACCAGATGTGCATGGGGCACCGGATCTTCGTCGCCGGTGAACACCTTGCCTGCCACCAATCCGGCGAAGTGTGCCATGTCCACCAGGAGTGTGGCGCCCACCTCCTCCGCGATCTCCCGCATGGTGGCGAAGTTGATCCGCCGGGGATAGGCCGAGTAGCCGGCGATCAGAATCAGCGGCCGGAACTCGTGGGCAGCCGCGCGTACGGCGCCGTAATCCAGCAGCTGAGTCTCCGGGTCGGTTCCGTAGGAGCGCTGGTGAAACATCTTGCCGGAGATGTTCGGTCGGAAGCCGTGCGTGAGGTGACCGCCGGCGTCCAGGGACATGCCCAGCGCTCGCTGGTTGCCGAACTTGTGCCGGAGATCCTCCCACTGCTGTTCGGTCAGATCGTTGAGTCCTTTGACCCCTTGGGCGGCCAGCTCGGGAAGCTCGACCCGGTTGGCCAAGATCGCCCAAAATGCCACCAAGTTGGCGTCGATTCCGGAGTGTGGCTGGGCATAGGCGTACTCCGCGCCGAAGAGCTCCCGCGCATGCTCGGCCGCAAGGGACTCGACGGTATCGATGTTCTGGCAGCCGGCGTAGAACCGATGCCCGACGGTTCCCTCGGCGTACTTGTCGGAAAGCCAGCTCCCCATGGTCAGCAGCACGGCCGGCGAGGCGTAGTTCTCCGACGCAATCAGTTTCAGAGATGAGCGTTGGTCCGCCAGCTCCGCACGGGTCGCATCGGCTATCCGTGGCTCGACCGACTCGATCACGGCAAGCGCCGACCGGTAGGCCTCCGACGCGGTCGCGGCGTAGTCGACGTGGGGGATGGGGGTGAGGGTGTCGGTCACAAATACTCCTGAAGTGGCACGGCTCAAAACAATCTAACGCTAATCGGTCCTATGCTGGCTGGACTTCTGCGGTCTGAGCGCCGACCGCTCCGAGTTCGGCCGAACCCGAACCGTCCTACGGCGCCCGCCCATCTCCAGAGAGGAAAGATTTGGGGATCCCCGCCGTTGCGGCCGCCTTCGCCGCCGCGGCGCTGTTCGCGGGCGGTTCAGCTCTGCAACAACGCGCGGCCGGAGCAGCGGCTGCCGACGACGAATCCGGAATTCGACTGCTGGCCCGGCTGGCGCGCAGGCCAGCGTGGTTGATCGGTCTGGTGCTCAGTGCCGGCCCTTCTTAATGCTGTCGGCTCCCGTACTGAACGTCGTCCAGGTGATCGTGGCCATCGGCTTCGGCTTGATCGTCTTTCGTGAGCGACTGTCGGAGACGCCGGTGATTCTCGCCGCGGAGTTGGTCGGTTTGCTGTTGGTCATCCTCCGAGTGCAGCAACTTGCCAGTTATCACGGCCCGTTGGGCAACCGATCCACCAAGCATGCCGAGCCGGCCGGCGAAGCCTCGAACGCCAGGCAGGGGGCCTCCTAGGCCCGGCGCTTTCGAATCTCGTACAGCGCAATACCGGCGGCTACACCGGCGTTCAACGACTCAACCGCCGCGGTGATCGGGATGGACACCAGTGTGTCGCAGCTCTCCCGGACCAGCCGCGACAATCCGGCGCCCTCACTGCCCACCACCAAAAGGAGAGGGCCGTCCCTTTCCGACAGCGCCGAAATGTCGGTCTGGCCTTCGGCGTCGAGCCCGACAAGGGTGAAGCCGCCATCCTTGTAGGACCGCAGCGTGCGATTGAGGTTGGTTGCTCGGGCAATCGGAACCCGAGCCGCCGCACCTGCTGAGGTCTTCCAGGCAGCTGCCGTCATCCCAGCGGAGCGTCGTTCGGGGATCAGGACGCCTTGGGCACCGAATGCGGCCGCGGAGCGTACGACAGCACCAAGGTTGCGCGGATCGGTGATCGAGTCGAGCGCGACGATGAGCGGCTCGCTGACGTCCAACGCGGCAGCCATCAGATCGTCGGGATGCAGATAGTCGAAGGCTCGCAAGTGCAGGGCCACGCCTTGATGCATCGCTCCGCCGGTCAGCCGGTCCAACTCGGCCCGGGTCACCTGGAGCAGGGCCGTGCCGCGATCGGCCGCCAGCTTCAGAATGTCGCGAAGCCGATCGTCGCGTTCGGCTCCTTCGGCCACGTAGCCGGCCTTGATCGGAATGTCGGCCTCCATCGCCTCCAGCACCGGGTTGCGGCCCACAACCCATTCAGCCCCTGAACCGGGTCGTCCTGTCTGCGACGGGCGGAACCGGCGGCCGGGCCCTGCACTCCGTGAACCGCGCCTCGAACTCAGCGAAGAGCCCGGCGTCGGGGCGACTTGGCTCGTCGCCTTCTTAGCGCGGTGCGCTGGATGGTACGGCCGGTCCTCGGCCTTGGGCGTCGGACCCTTGCCCTCCAGGCCGCGACGCACCCGGCCCCCCGATCCCGCGCTGTTGGATTTGCCCTTGCGGCGGACCGCACCCTTGCGCTGGCTGTTGCCCGGCATCAGGCGACCTTCCAGCGGGGGCCTTGCGGCGTGTCCGACACCTCGACGCCGAGTTGAGCAAGTGAATCCCGGATGGCGTCGGCGCTGGCGAAATCCTTCCGTTCCCGGGCGGCAGCGCGCTGCTTGAGCAGCTCGGTGATCAAGCCGTCCACAACAGCAGCGAGACGTCGTTGGTCGTCCACGTGCTGCCAAGCTTCGCTGGCTGCGTCCAGGCCCAAGATCGACAGCATGGTGTTCACCTCGCCCAGACGAGCGGCAACCTGATCTTGGTCACCGGCATCGAGAGCGAGGTTGCCATTCCGGACCACCGAGTGCAGCACAGCCACTCCGGCGGGCGTACCAAGATCATCGTTCATGGCGGCGACGAAGTCCGGCGGAACTCGACTCGATACCGTACCGACCAGGTCGGACGCGCGGCGAACGAAGTTGTCGATGCGCTCCAGGGCTGCGACGGATTCGGCCACCGCACCGTCGGAGTATTCGATCGTGGAACGGTAGTGCGGCTGGAGCAGGTAGAGCCGTACGGCGCGGGCCGGGAAGCGCTTGATCACCTCGGAGACCAGGGCGCCGTTGCCGAGCGACTTGCTCATCTTCTCGCCGGCGGCGGTCAACAACGCGTTATGCATCCAGTAACGGGCAAAGGCGCGACCGGCGGCGGTCGACTGGGCCAGCTCGTTTTCGTGATGGGGGAAGCGAAGATCAAGTCCGCCGCCGTGGATGTCGAACTCATCACCGAGATACTTGCCGGCCATGGCCGAGCACTCCAGATGCCAGCCGGGCCGGCCGCGTCCCCACGGCGTGTCCCAGCTCGCCGTCTCCGGCTCGGATTCCTTATGGCCCTTCCACAAGGCGAAGTCACGGGGGTCATGCTTGCCGCGCGGATCGGAGTCCCCGGCAGGCTCCATGTCCTCGATCTTCTGCCGGGACAACGAACCGTACGAAGGCCAGGACTTCACATCGAAATAGACGTCCCCCGAGCCGTCGTCGGCAGGGTACGCGTGACCGCGCTTGATCAATTCCGTGATCATCTCGATCATCTCGGGCACATGCCCGGTGGCCCGAGGCTCGTAGGTGGGAGGCAGGCAGCCGAGCGCCGCGTACGCGTTGTGCAGCTCGAGCTCGAAGCGGTAGGCGAGCGCGAACCAGGGAATGCCCGCCTCATCAGACTTGATCAAGATCTTGTCGTCGATGTCGGTGACGTTGGCGATGACGGTGACCTCGTAGCCGCACCAGGTAAGCCAGCGACGCAGCACGTCAAAGACGACTTCCTTGCGAATGTGGCCAAGGTGGGGCGCCGATTGGACGGTGAGGCCACAGTGGTAGATCGACACCTGGCCAGGAACCAGCGGATTGAAGTCGCGGACAGAACGCGTAGCCGTGTCGTACAGCCGGAACGGGCCCCCCTCGGCTCTCACTCAGGCAGCCTATCCATGGCGATCAACCGTCGTAGCGCCTCGATGCCGTCGTACAGAGCCTTCCGATCACGCCGCGACAGTCGTGCCAGGTAGGGCTCGAGGCTGGTGCCGAACGCATCCTGCATCTCGGCCAGCTCCTGACGGCCGTCGTCGGTGACTCGGATACGCCAGGCCCGAGCGTCGCGCGCGTCCGGCGACCGTTCCACCAGGCCGGCGAGCTCCAGGCGTTTGATGTGGTTGGTAATCGTCGGTTGGGAGGACCGTTCTTGCTCGGCCAGGTCACTGATCCGGCTCGGACCGCTGTCATTGATGCGGGCGAGGATCCGGGCGGCGGCGAAGGACAGCCGGATGCGGCGGGGCCTTGGCGCCCAACGCACGACGCGGGCTGCCGTGGTGATCAGGTCCTTACCGAGCTGATGCAAGTCCTCGCCCATGCGGCACAGCGTATTGCGGCGAGCTGATCACTTCCGACCTCGGTGCGGGGCGCTGCCGGGTGGCAGCATGGATTGCACGCACAGTGAAGCGCCGTTGCGCAACCGAGTGGCAAGTTGAGGAGCGTCGATGCCGGTCGATCGCCTACTGCCAACCGTTGAGGGTGCCGAGCTCGTGGCATTGGTTCGCGAGATTGCCGCGGCCGAACTGGCTCCCCGGGCCGCCACCGACGAGACGGCTGGGCGATTTCCTCGGGACGTCTTTCGTACCCTAGGTGACGCGGGAGTTCTCGGCCTTCCCTTCCCTGATCGACTTGGCGGATCCGGGCAGCCGTACGAGGTGTACCTGCAGGCGCTGGAGGAGATCGCCGCCGCGTGGATGAGCGTCGGTATCGGCATCTCGGTCCATGTGATGTCGCTGGTTCCGCTCGAGAAATTCGGAACGCGGGAGCAGCAGGAGGCCTTGCTTCCTCAACTGATCGCCGGAGACCAGCTCGGTGCGTACGCCCTCTCCGAGGCACAGGCCGGTTCCGACATCGCGGCGATGACCGCACGCGCCAAGATCAGTGACGACGGCTACGCGCTGGTGGGGTCGAAGGCGTGGATCACCCACAGTTCCGTCGCCGATTTCTATACCACCTTCGCCCGGACGGGAGACGATCGACGTGGTGGCATCAGTTGCTTCCTCGTGGCGGGTGACGCACCCGGACTCAGCTTCGGCGCCGCCGAGCGGAAGATGGGCCTGACCGCGTCAACAACGGCCGCCTTGTACTTCGATCAGGTTCCGGTCTCCGAGTTCCGCCGGATTGGGGAAGAGGGCGAAGGGATGAAGATTGCGCTGGCCGCGCTGGATTCCGGTCGGCTCGGCATTGCGGCGTGTGCCACCGGGCTCGCCCAGGCCGCCTTGGACTGCGCGGTCTCGTGGGCCCGGGAACGGGTCCAGTTCGGCCGCCGGATCGCAGAGTTCGAAGGAATGCAGTTCCTGCTCGCAGAGATGGCGGCGGCGGTCGACGCGGCTCGCGCCACGTATCTGCTGGCCGCGCGGAAGCGGGACGCCGGCCGCCCGTTCAGCCGTGACGCGTCGGTCGCCAAGATGATGGCCACCGACACCGCGATGCGAGTTACCACCGATGCCGTTCAGGTGCTCGGTGGCTATGGCTACACGCGGGACTACCCCGCGGAGAGATATCTGCGTGAGGCGAAGGCGACGCAGATCTTCGAGGGCACCAACCAGATCCAGCGGCTCGTGATCAGTCGTCAACTGCTGCGAGGAGATCGGTGAAGCTCAGTGAAATGGACGTCGTCATGGTCACCGGCGGTGCTTCGGGTCTCGGCCGAGCGACGGCCGAGGCGGCGGCGGCAGCCGGCGCACGCGTGGTGATCGTCGATCTGGACAGCTCGCCCGGTGCACAGCTGGCCGACGAGCTGGGAGACGCGGCGATCTTCGTACCTGGAGACGTGCGAAACGAAGATCAGGTTCAAGCAGCTGTCGAGGCCGCGATCAATGTCGGTGTGTTGCGGGTGGTCGTCAACTGTGCCGGCGTGGCGACGCCCGGCCGGGTGATCGGCAAACGTGGGGTGTTGCCGCTCGCCGACTTTCACACCGTGATCGATATCAACTTGGTCGGCACCTTCAACGTGCTCCGGCTGGCGGCCGCCGCCATGATCGACAACGAGCCGCTGGACGGTGATCGAGGCTTGGTGATCATGACGGCCAGCGTCGCCGCGTACGACGGCCAGATTGGTCAGGCGGCCTACTCCGCGAGCAAGGGCGGCATCGTCTCACTCACACTGACCGCTGCCAGGGATCTGGCCGACAAGTCGATCCGAGTGATGACCATTGCCCCAGGGGTCATGGAAACTCCCATGATGGCCGGCCTGCCGGGTGATACCAAAACGATCTTGGAAGCTCAAGTGCCGCACCCGCCGCGGCTTGGCCGACCGGAGGAATACGCGATGTTGGTGCAGTCGATCATCGACAACCCGCTGCTCAACGGCGAGGTCATTCGCCTAGACGGGGCCCTTCGCCTCCCGCCTCGCTAGCAATTCCAGGTTGTCGGCGGTCAACGCCTGCCCCTCATTTTTTGGCTTTCGCGCGCAGGGTGGCGATGTCGAGGTATTCGGTCGGTGGCTCATCCTCGTCAATGCCTGGGGCCTCGTCGCCGTCCTCCCACGGGTCGTACGGTTTCTCGTACTCCTCGTCGGCAAAGCCCTGGGACGGGTCGAACGGGTTGGCCAAGGGGCCCATGGATTCAAGAGCAGACAGCGCCACCTCCTCATCAGGCAACCGCCGTAGCACGGTGTTGATGTAGCTCTCGGCCGCTTTCTGGATCGGAACCTCCACGCCGCTCTGCTCG
>DATFQP010000398.1:0-5892 GCA_035264145.1 Propionibacteriaceae bacterium | reverse complement strand
TCTTGATTGCCGGGGGAGAGGACGTGGCCGCCGGTGCGGTCTCGTTCCGCTATCGCGATCGGAGCCAGAAGAACGGTGTACCGGTCCAGGCTGCCATCGACGAGATCACCGGAGCGATCGCTTCTCGGCGCCAGGTCTAATGTCGGGCACCAAGACAGCGCGTAGGTTGCACGGAATCTGACCATTCGATCGAGGGGGAGTTCGGTGGAGGAGGAGGTCGAGGACGCGGACGTCCGCCCCGGCACCCCCGACGGCTTCCAGCGGCTCTGGACGCCGCATCGGATGGTGTACATCCAGGGAGAAAACAAGCCGCCCTCGGCCCACGCAGAGGTTTGCCCGTTCTGCACGATTCCGGACAGGAGCGACCGGGACGGCCTCATTGTGCACCGGGCAGAACTGGCGTACGTGGTGCTCAACCTCTACCCCTACTCGCCGGGTCACTTGCTGGTGTGCCCCTACCGACATGTGGCGGACTATCCCGACCTGACCGACGCCGAGTCACTGGAACTTGCCCACCTGACGCAGGCGGCCATGCAGGTGATCCGGGCCGCCAGCCAGCCGGACGGGTTCAATCTCGGAATCAACCAGGGCACCGCGGCCGGCGCCGGCATCGCGGCGCACCTACACCAACACGTCGTGCCTCGCTGGACCGGCGACGCGAATTTCCTTCCCGTGATCGGCCAAACCAAAGCACTGCCGCAGCTTCTTGACCAGACCTGGCGGACAATCAATGACACCTGGCGAGGAATGAGCACCTGATGCTGGAACGCTTCCGGGGAGCGTGGACAGCGCTTCTGTCGCCCGTTGCGCACGCGCTCATCAGGGCAGGAGTCTCACCCGATCTGGTCACCATCCTGGGCACCGTCGGGGTAGTCATCGGAGCGCTGGTGTGCTTTCCCCAAGGCTGGTTGTGGCAGGGCGTGCTCGTCATCACCCTCTTCGTCTTCTCCGACCTGCTCGATGGCCAAATGGCGAAGATCACCAACTCCGCCAGCAAATGGGGCGCCTTCCTCGACTCAACTTCGGACCGTCTGGGTGACGCGGCCGTGTTCGGCGGCATTCTGCTCTTCTTCGTCTACGAGCGTGGCTCCGCCCTCTGGGCGGGCATCGCGCTCGCCGCCTTGGTCTTCGGACAGTGGACGTCCTACGTCAAGGCACGCGCAGAGAGTCTCGGGTTCACCTGTTCCGGCGGACTTGCGGCCCGCGCCGACCGCATGGTGCTGGTCCTGGTAGGCACTTTTCTTGCGGGCCTGGGTGTTCCGTTCGCCCTGGAGGTGACGGTGTCGGCGCTCGCCGTGGCCAGCATGATCACAGTCGCCCAGCGGATCGCGCAGGTGCGCCGCCAGGCGAAGGCCGCCGATGTCGAAACTGCATGATCTGGCGGTCCGCCGTGGCTACGCGATCGGCTGGCGTGTGGCCGGAGCACTGCCCGCGCCCATGGTGGCAGCCTTGATCGTTCAGGCGAGTGCGCGCGTCTTGCGGCACGACGGTGTCCACGTCCGTACCTTGCGTACCAACCTGAGTGCGGCCACTGGGCGGCCTGCCACCGACGACCTCGTCCGAGCAGCAGTCGAGTCATACTTGCGCAACCTCTACGAGGTGCTCGCCCTGCCTTCATGGTCGCCCCGGCGGGTAGTGGCCACTGTCACGACCGATGGCGAGCTGGCGTTCCGGGCCACAATTGCTGCCGCCGGGGCGGTCGTGGCCCTCCCGCACAGCGGAAATTGGGATCTGGCAGGCGCCTGGGCCTGCCTCACCCGCCTACCGGTGACGACCGTGGCTGAGGCCCTGCCGAAAGGGGACTTCGAGTCGTTCCTCAGGTTCCGCGAGCGGCTGGGAATGGAAGTCCTGTCTCACCGGGACCCAGGTGCCATGATGAAACTCATCGGCGCCGCTCGGCGCGGCCGGCTGGTGTGCCTGCTCGCTGACCGCGACCTCGTAGGTCGCGGGTTGCCGGTGCGTTGGCGCGGTCACCCGATCACGATGCCGGCCGGCCCGGCATTGGTGGCCCGCCGCAGCGGTGCAGCCCTGGTTCCGGCCGTGTCGCAGTACACTCCCGGCGGAATGAAGATCATCTTCGGTGAGCCGATCCAGCAGCGGCCGGGACGCGATGGACTGGTTGCCATGACGCAGGAAGTCGCCAACTTCTTCGCCGAGCGGATTGCCGAGCGGCCCCAGGACTGGCATGTCATGCAGCCGTTCTTCCAGCGGACGGACATCACCTCGTGAGCGGCCGGCTGCGCGTGGGCCTGGTCTGCCCATACAGCTTCGATAGTCGGGGAGGCGTACAAACCCACGTCGTGGGCCTGGCACGCTTTCTCACCACGGCGGGGCATGACGTCCGCCTGCTGGCTCCGGGAAAGCTGGCCGCGGACGCTGGACTTCACCCTGAGCAGTTCACCTCGGCCGGCGCGGCGATTCCGGTGCCGTACAACGGGTCCGTGGCTAGGGTGAATTTCGGTCCGGCCGGCCGCACCAGGGCACGCCGATGGCTCCAACATGGGAACTTCGACGTCATCCACGTCCATGAACCAATCACGCCCAGCATCGCGCTGCTCGCTCTCCTTGAAGCCCGCGCTCCCGTGGTGGCCACGTTTCACGCCGCAACACCGCGATCTCGAACTATCGAGCTCGCGGCTCAGGCCCTGCGTGCGGTCATCGCGAAGATAGCCATCGGGATTGCGGTATCCGAGCCGGCCCGCCGAGTCGTGCGGCAGCATCTGCGCCGGGATGCAGAAGTGATTCCCAACGGCTTCCACTTCGCTGATTTCGCAACCGATTCGACACCATCTCGGCTTGATGGAAGCTGGCGCGGCGGGGACCGTCCCCGGCTTTCATTCCTCGGCCGGACGGACGAGCCGCGTAAAGGGCTGTCAGTGCTGCTGGACGCGCTGCCAGCAATAAGGGCCTGCCATCCAGACCTTGACGTGGCCGTGGCAGGCGCAGGAAACGGCCGGTTACCGGACGGTTGCCGGAGGCTGGGCGCCCTCACTGACGGAGCCAAGGCCGACTTGCTGAACGCCACCGATGTATTCGTCGCTCCCCAGCTCGAACGTGAGAGCTTCGGGATCGTACTCCTGGAGGCGATGGCTTCTTCCGCCGGCGTCGTGGCCTCCGATCTGGAGCCCTTTCACGACTTGTTGCAGCCGGGTGGCGCCGCCCCTCTTGGTGAGCTGTTTCCGCGCGGCAACTCACGAGCGCTGGCCGAAGCGACACTTCGGGTTCTGGCTGCGCCGAACGAGGCACGCAGGACGCGCGCACGCGTCGCGAGCCGGCGCTATGACTGGGCTGTGATTGGGCCAGAGATCCTGAACATCTACGGCTCAGCCGGCCAATTCAAGGTACGGCCGGCCGCAGGCCGACGCTCCCGTCCGGCGGCAGCACGCGGCCGAACGGTCGGATCCATGATCAATGCAACCCGTGTTGCACGATGACACCGCACGTGACCAAGTCTGAAGATGGGCCGCCGGTGCGGCGCGGCGGCGGAGCAGTCGACGCGAGCATGGATCTGCTCAACGAGATCATGCGGCACCCGGTTGACCCGGACTACGTGATCGCCGCGGCCAGGCCCCAGCGACCTCACCGACGTTGGCCGCTGACCTTGGTCGTGATCATGATCGGCGCAATGCTGGCCGTCGCTGCGCTACAAACCACGCGTTCAGCTCCGGCCGTCGAGACGGAGCGGCGTGAGCTCATCAGCCGGATCCAGGCAGGAGAAGCCGAACAGGACCGTCTTCGCGCCCGAATCGATTCACTCTCGGTCGAAATCACGAAGCTTCGTTCAACTGCTCTGGGCACTGACGTTACGACCGAGGACCGTCTGGACGAGATTGCCCGCCTGGAACTGGCGGTCGGGAGCACTCCGGTGTCCGGACCGGGAATACTGATCACCGTCGACGACGCGCCAAGCGCCAATCGCGACGCCCGCGACCGGGTCCTGGACATAGATCTGCAGATGTTGGCGAATGGACTCTGGAAGGCAGGAGCCGAGGCCGTCGATATCAACGGACACCGGCTGTCCAACCTGACGGCTATCCGGAGCGCCGGAGACGCGATCACCGTCGATTACCGGTCGTTGACCCGGCCATATGAAGTCCATGCCATCGGTGATCCGCGCACATTGGAAGCCCGCTTTGTAGAGTCTTCCGGGGGCGCATGGTGGAACGAATTGGCACAGAACCGTCGGATGCGGTACGAGATCGCGCGGCGAGGTCGCGTGGTCTTGCCCGCGGATCCCGGTATGGTGCTTCGTCACGCCCAGCGGTACACGACATGACGGTCGGGGCGGCCAGCTGCTTGTACAGGGAGCAGCGATGATCCCGCTGCTGGGACTGATCGCGGGCATCGTGCTGGGCCTAGTGCTCGAGCCGACCATTCCGCAGGCGCTGCAGCCATATCTGCCGATCGCGATCGTGGCGGCCATGGACGCTTTGTTCGGCGCTTTCCGGGCCTATCTCGAGGGCACCTTCACCGACCGGGTGTTCGTGGTGTCGTTCGTGTCCAATGTGCTGATCGCCGCGTCCATCGTTTACGTGGGTGATCAGATCGGGGTCGGATCTCAGCTGTCGACCGGCGTCGTCGTCGTTCTCGGCATTCGTATCTTCACCAATGCCGCTGCGATTCGTCGGGCGCTGCTGCATGCCTGATCAACCGGCGGCCAGCGGTGCCCGCCGCCTCTGGAGCGCCTTCCTGCATCCCGGACGCGGGCAGCTCGTTGCGGCCGTGATTTTGTTCGTCGTCGGCATGGCGGGGGTCATGCAGATCCGCATCAACGCTAGCGACGACACGTACACCACGGCGCGGCGAGAAGACTTGATCTCGTTGCTCGACGGGCTCGGTGCGGAGTCGCGGCGCTTGGAGGGGGAGATCGGCGAGCTGGAGCGGACCAGGGCCGGATTGCAGTCGGGGGCGGACAGCCGGCGCCTAGCTCGGGAGAACGCGGAGAAAAGGCGAGAAGAAGTCTCCATCCTCGCTGGCACCGCACAGGCCGAGGGTCCCGGCATCCGGATGCGGATCTCGGATCCGAACTATCGGGTCAGCTACGGCGTCCTCCTCGACGCCATCGGCGAACTGCGCGATGCCGGGGCAGAAGTCATCGAGCTGAATGACACCGTTCGGGTGGTGGCCTCCACCTGGTTCGGAACTGACGCCAGCGGTGACCTACTCGTGGACGGGGAACGGGTCACCCGGCCGATCACCATTGAGGCGATCGGAGACTCCCACTCTTTGGAAGAGGGTGCCCGCTTCCGCGGCGGCATCGTCAGTGAGATCGAAGGGCCGAAGATCGGTGGTCAAGTGTCGATCGAACCGCTCGCCCGCGTCGTCGTGCAGTCCTTGCACGTGATTGCGGACAACCAGTACGCTCGGCCAGCTTCTGCTGCGCCGACGCCTCGATGACCCCAAGCTGGATACGTCGACCATGATCAAGGAGCTGAGATGTCGGACTATCCCGAAGACCTGAAATATTCCACCGAGCACGAGTGGGTGCGCAGCGGGAACGCCGCGACGGTGAGAATCGGCATCACCTCGTACGCGGCCGACGAGCTGGGCGACATCGTCTACGTCAGTCTCCCCGAGGTCGGTGAACCCGTTGAGGCCGGCGACGCCTGCGGCGAGCTCGAATCCACCAAGAGTGTCTCCGACGTCTTCTCGCCGGTAGCCGGCGTCGTGACGGCGGTGAACCCGGTGCTCGAGACCAACCCGGAGACTATCAACGCCGACCCGTACGGCGATGGCTGGCTGTTCGAACTGGAACTGGACGATGACGCAGATCTGGAATCGCTGCTGGACGCCGATGCGTACGCCGAGCAGGTCGCAAGCTAAAGTCGATATCCAGACATTGTCATTTGGAAGCGACCACCATGCCGTTCTGCACCAACTGTGGCCACGACA
>DATFQP010000397.1:0-3781 GCA_035264145.1 Propionibacteriaceae bacterium | reverse complement strand
CGGGCCGTTCGTGCTCGGCACCGTCTTCCTGCTCGGCGCGGCGGTGTGCATGCGGCGCAGGAGCAGCGCAGCGCGATAGCCAGGCCGAGCCATATGGGCTCCTCAGCGGTGCCGCGCCCGTAGTCCGAGATAATGAACCGTGTCATGATCATCATGGCACGGTTCATTTGCGTCGATCCGCGGCAACAGACGGATCTGTGGATGCCGCAAAGCTCGGTCCTAGCCGCAGTCGAGCTAGTCCTGCAGCAGCTTGACCTCGAACAAGGCGAGCGCAGCAGCGAAAGCGTGGCTCGACCGCCCGAGGTTTCTCACTCTGCCGATCGGTGGGCGCGGGAGCAGCGACCCGTCACCATGACGGGCTCCGAGCGCAGTCATGAGAGCGAGATCCCCTGGCAGTGATCTCGGGACTGCGCTTTGACCCGCATCCGCCTGCGATTCTTACATCGGCTGCCGAATTTTCCGCTCTGAAGTGACGGCACATCGCTGACGCGGGTGGACGGGACATCGCTGACACTGTCCCGGCCGGTCGATGCTGCTGTGATGGGCCAGAAGGTTGTCACGATGGATACCAAGTTGGCTGCGATGATCGCCGAGGTCGATGCTGGCCGGTTAACGGTGTTGGCCACCTGTGCCCGGCTGGGGATCAGCCGGCAGAGCTACTACAAGTACCGATCCCGGTTCGATGCGGAGGGGGTTTCGGGGCTGATACCTCGATCACGTCGGCCGCACCGCAGCCCGGGTGGGACTGCGGAGCCGATGGTGCAGCTGATCGTGGCTGCGCGGGCAGCGCTGGAGGCCGAGGGCTGGGACAACGGCGCCACCTCGATCTACTACCGGCTGCTGCGTGACGGCCAACGGCCGCCGACCGCTCGGACTGTGCATCGGGTGCTGGTCCGGGCCGGTCTGGTGCAGCCGCAGCCGGGGAAACGGCCTCGCTCGTCGTTCCGCAAGTTCGAGTTTCCGGCCACCGACGAGGTTGTCAAGTTTTCTGTGTAAACGGTTGTTGATCTTGTGGCTGGGGGCGGGTTCCTCCGCCGTGGAGTGTGTGCCGGTGCTCGCCGCGGTCAAGCTTGGTCGGCATGGCCGGCCTGGGCGGTGGGTTGATCGCGGCTGCGCGCCGGCGAGATTGGCCTAGGTGGAGGAACCCCGCGATGCGAGCCATCCCGGTCAGGGTGGTCACAGCTTCGGCTCGAGCCGGCTGGGGAAGGCAATGCTCAACGCGCCGTAGGCTGCATTCCAGCCCTGCACTGTCGCCCCTTCGACCAGCTTGGGTGGCGCCTTCCGTTCGTTGCGGGGCCGGCCGGCTTCTTTGGCTCGTTCCCTCGCCCGTTTGTCTTCGATGTCGCGGATCGCCAGCCACAGCAGCTTGATCACCGCGTCGTCGTTGGGGAAGTGGCCGCGGTTCTTGATGATCTTGCGCAGTTGATAGTTCAACGACTCGATCGAATTCGTCGTGTAAATGATCCTTCGGACCTCCGGCGGGAACTCCAGGAACGGGATGAACCGCTGCCAGGCGTCTCGCCACACCCGCACCGTGGCCGGATACTTCTTGCCCCAGGCCGAGCCGTCGACGATGTCCAACTCCTGGACGGCGGCATCGACGGTGGCGGCGGTGTAGATCGGCCGCAGCGCCGCCGCCACGGCCTTGCGGTCGTTGTAGGAGATGAACCGCATCGAGGCTCGGATCAGATGCACACAGCACGTTTGGACCACGGTTCGGGGCCAGGTGGCCTCGATCGCCTCCGGGAACCCGGTCAGCCCGTCGACACAGGCGATCAGCACGTCTTGAACGCCCCGGTTGCGCAGTTCGGCGAGCACCCCGGCCCAAAACTTCGCCCCCTCACTGGTCTGCACCCAGATCCCCAGGACGTGTTTGATCCCGTCGCAGTCGACGCCGACAGCGATGTGGGCGGCCTTGTTGCGGACCTGATGGTTGTCGCGGACCTTCACCATCAACGCGTCCAGATACAGAATCGGGTAGACCGGCTCCAACGGCTGGGCCTGCCACGTTTTCACCTCCTCGGCGACCGCGTCGGTGATGTTGGCGATCGTCTCGTGGGACAGCTCGGTCCCCAACGTGCGTTCTAGGTGGGCCTGAATGTCACGGATCGTCATCCCGCCCGCATACAGGCTGATGATCATGTCCGACAGCCCGTCGACCCGCCGCTGGCCCTTTGGCACCAGCCGCGGCTCGAAGCTGCCGTTACGGTCGCGCGGGGTAGCCAGATCAACATCGCCGACCTCGGTGCCCAGCCGTTTCGGCGTCGAGCCGTTCCTGGAGTTGCCCGAGCCGTGCCCCGCCCGGTCATGCCTCTCATAGCCCAGATGCTCACTCAGCTCCGCAGCCAGGCCGGCTTCCAGCACCCGTTTCACCAGCTCCGGCAGAAACCCGCCCTCCCCAGTCAACTGCAACGAACCCTCGTCGACCTGGGCCATCAACTCGTCCAGCAAACCGCCCTGGACCAGCTTGTCCACCGCGTCCCGCGCAGACCCTGCCCGGGGCTCCGACCCCGGCGGTTCGTGCGCTCTCGTCATGGCATCCATCATCTGTGCTCACTTCCTCTGAAGTGTTTACACAGACAACCTGACACCCCCCCACCGACGACTGCTGGCAGATCGACGCCTTCAGCTACCTGCTCGCCGACGGCGGGGAGGTTGTGGTGTTCGAGCTCACCGACGACCGGTCCCGTTGTCTGCTGGAGGCCCGCGCTTGGCCCGATGAAGACACCCTGGGCGCGTGGACCTGTGTCGCCCAGGCGATCCACCGCTACGGCAAACCGTTGATGGTGCTTTCGGACAACTCGCTGGCCTTCACCGGCCGCAAACTGGGCAGTGTCGTGCTGTTCGAAAAAAACCTGATCAGCCTGGGGATCAAACCGATCTGGAGCTCCTCTCGGCACCCGCAAACGTGCGGCAAGAACGAACGCGGCCATCACACCGCCCGCCGCTGGCTCAGCCGCCGACCGCCCGCGGTCAGCCTGGCGGAGTTGCAGCAGCTGCTCGACCGTTACCGGGAAAAGTTCAATCACCGGCCGCACCAAGCCCTCCACGGCGCCACTCCGCTGGAGCAGCGGGCTGCGAGCACCCGGACCACTCCTCGGCCCGGGTTGGCACCGAGCTATCCGACGACCGTCAGCACCCACACTGCCACCAGCCACGGCGCGATCGGAGTCAGCGGAGTCATTGTCGGACTCGGCGTCGAATACGCCGGCCAACACCTCACCTGCTTCAACACCAACGACCACGTCCTGATCTTCTACAAACATCACCTGGTCCACGAGTTCACCATCGACCGCAGCCACAACTACCAACACCCGCTACGCCCCCGCGGCGGAAAACGGCGCACCCTCCCCCGGTGACACATCGACCTCACGCTCCACGGTTCCTCCACCGCTGCCAACCCAGCCGGCGCGCAGGCGCGGTCAAGGTGGAGCCCCCCACCGGAGGAACGACCTTGACCGCACCGAGCACCGGCACACAATCACAAGCGGAGGAACCAACAACCCATCTACACTTCCAAACCACACACCCACTGTCAGCGATGTCTAGTCCACTCGCGTCAGCGATGTGCCGTCACATGACAGCGGAAAATTCGGCAGCCGATGTAAGAATCGCGAGCGGCTGCGGTAAGGGCGTGGACCTGAGATCTCTCTCCCGTCAGCGGAGCGGTGAGATCGAGGATCCCCGGGGAGTAGGCATTGGCGACGAAATAGGAGAAGACCGCCGCCGCAGTTAGCCGGGCGATCTGCGAGGCGCCGGGACGCAGCCGAGCCGGCACAGC
>DATFQP010000396.1:0-3140 GCA_035264145.1 Propionibacteriaceae bacterium | reverse complement strand
CTGCCGATGCCCCGGCTGAGCGATCAACTGCAGCCTCAGATCGGCGAGATCTTCGGTTGGCTGGCGGCACGTGGCATTCAACCGGCGGGTCTCCCGTTCTGGAAATACAACCGCATCAATGTTGCGGGCATCGTGGAGGTAGAGGTCGGGGTGCCGACGGCCGACGAAATCTCCGGCGACGACCGCGTTCAACCGCATCTACTGCCGGGAGGAAGCTACGTGCTCGCCCGGCATGTGGGGCATCCTCAGAAATTGCGTGATGCGACGAGCGAACTGCTCGACTGGGCCGCCGCGGAAGGCATCGCATGGGACATGTGGCGGGAGGATGAGGGCGAACTGTGGGCGGCACGCCTGGAGGAGTATCTGCACGATCCGATCAGCCAGCCCGACATGGAGAAGTGGCAGACCAATTTGATCTTCAAATTGGCCGACCAGCAGTGACCCGTCGGGCTCGGATCGCATCCTTACTGGCGCCGGTCGAGCGGCGCTCGCTGGTCGGCATGGCGATCGTCATCCTCGCCCTGCACGTCGTTGGCTGGGGGGTATTGGCGGGCATTGTGGCGCCGCACTCATTCAGTCTCGGCTCCGGTCAGGTCTTCGGCATCGGATTGTCACCGGCGTCGTATCAATAGCTCCTGTGCAGTGATCAGCTGAGATTTCCGTCATTCGGAGGGACGATCAGCGCTTGCAGACCCCGCAGAGCCATCGGATAGCCCGCCACGCCGAAACCGATCAGCACCCCGGCCGCCACCGACGAGAGGTACGAGTGGTGCCGGAAGGACTCTCGGGCGTGCACGTTCGAGATGTGCAGCTCCACCACCCGCAGCCCCGACCCCGCGACCGCGTCGTGTAGCGCAATGCTGGTGTGGGTGTAGGCACCGGCGTTGATCACCGCCCCGACAAGCCGGCCATCTCGTTGTGCGCGGCCCGCTTCCTGCACCCACTCGACCAGCTCACCTTCGTGGTTCGACTGCCGGAAGTCGAGCTCCCAGCCGAGCTCAGCGGCCGTCGTGCGACAAGTGTCGGCCACGTCGGCCAAGGTGAGTGATCCGTAGATCTCGGGCTCGCGGTCGCCGAGCATGTTGAGGTTGGGGCCGTTCAGCACCAGCACTTCAGTCATGGCACTCCGTTCGATCAAGCCTCGCTCCGATCGTGTCATGCCCGGACCGGCCTGCGCTGAGGTTCTCGTGCGCAGGGACGGGATGCAGCACGTGAGCGCGGCTCGTCGGACCGGCATGGATTGAGGCGAGGTGAATAGCGGACATGACGCCGAAGGGTCATGTCAGCCGGCTGACGTAACGTGCACAAGAGCACCCGAGGAGGCCGACCGATGGAGCGCACCGAGGCGCTGGCGTACCGCATTCGCGCGCAGCAGCTGGATCGGGCGATGGCGTCGCGCAGTTTCACTGACGCGGAAATCCTGGACTTCGGCGTTCAGGACACCGGCCGCGACGGAGCAAGCTGGGCGCTGGTCAATCGTGGCGTGCCCGTGGCAAGCGCGGGCGAGTTGGAGTCCTGTCCAGACCTGGCCCTGGCCTGGACGCTGCGCAGCGCGCCGCACTTCTACCGCCGAGACGAACTGCCAGACGTGCTGGTTGCTACCTCGCCGTTCTCCGAACAAGATGCGGCCCGGCGTGTGATCAATGCCGGAAAGCCGCTGCAGGAGGCGGGTATCCGGACTCTTGACGGCCTGGCCGAGGTGGCAACGCAGATGCGTGAAGTCGTCACCAAGCCCATGGTCAAGGGTGATGTCTCGACGGCCCTGACAGCCAAGCTCGCTGCGCCGTACCTCCGCTACTGCGGGTCGTGCCGTGCTACCCACTCGTGGGAGATCCCGTTTCGTCTCGGTGCGCTGTACGCGGGACTCGAACTGGAGCCAGGAACATCACCCCCCGTCCTGCGCCGGATTCCGGGGTGGCCGAAACGCGCACCCGGACCGGCTGACGACCCGGAATCAGCACCCCAGCGCCTGCAGCCCATTCGCAACTATCTGAGGTTCTTGGGCCCGGCGACCCCGAACCATGTCGCTGCCTTTCTTGACGCCCCGATCGCGGAGATCAAAGCGCATTGGCCCGAGGATGCGGTGCAGGTGAGCGTCGACGGCCGTAAGGGCTGGCTGCTGAGTGATCACGACAAGATCGATCAGGTCGATCGGGGGGCGGCCGGTGTCCGGTTGCTCGGCGGCTTCGATCTCTTTCTGCAGTGCAAGGACCGAGATCTCATCGTGCCGGACAAGTCGCGGCACAAACAGCTCTGGCCCGTGCTCGGCCGGCCCGGCGCTGTGCTGTCCGGACTCGAGTTGATCGGAACCTGGCGACCCAAGGCCGCCGGCGGCACCTTTACGCTGCGCCTGGACCTGTGGGAAACAAACACCAAGGCGGTCCGGGAGCGGATCGAGGCGGAGGCCGAGCGCCTGGCGGCCCATCGCGGCCTCACGCTGGCCGGAATCGAGCAGGACTAAGCCGGCTCAATGTGCCGTACCGTGGCCGGGGAGTTTACGATGGCGCCTCCCAGCGGACATCCGCTGGCGATTTGTCCGAGCGAAGTCCACGCCAGACTGGGTGTCGCAGGCGGCCCGGTTCCGTCAGTTCGCCGTAGGTCACTTCACCGACCAGTGACGGGGTTACCCAGTGTGCGTCACGGGCGTCGGATCTCGGTACGTCAATCAGTGGGCTGGTCTTGCGGGCGAGCGGTTTAAGCAGGGCCTCGATCTCGTCGAGCTGTCGGTCGTTGAAGCCCGACCCAACCCGGCCGATGTAGCGGAGACCGTCCGAATCCGGTACCCCGATCAGCAGCGACCCGACTCCACCTTCGCGCCGACCTTGCCCTCCGCGCCAGCCGCCAATGACCACCTCCTGGGTCTTGTGCAATTTGATCTTGAGCCAGCTCCGGGAGCGCTGACCCGGCTGATAGGTGGAGCTCCGGCGCTTGGCAACGACCCCCTCCAGCTGCAGCTGGTTGCTCGTCTCGATCGCGGCCATCAAGTCACCCTCGAAGATTGGCGGCACGTGGATGCGGGAACCGGGCTGCGGTCTGATCACATCGTCGAGTAGAGCCCGGCGCTCCAGGTAGGACTTCTTGAGCAGGGACCGGCCGTTGAGCTCCAGGATGTCGAAGAGCATCAGCTGGGCGGGGTAGCT
>DATFQP010000395.1:0-7793 GCA_035264145.1 Propionibacteriaceae bacterium | reverse complement strand
GCACCGCGGGAGCCGAGCTGAACGAAGGGCGATCGCAGCGGTGGCTGGCCGCCAAGGATTCGCTCGGCGTACCTCTGATGCAGGTTGATGATGACGCAGCGCTCGCCGGAGCGGAGCAGGTACGGCTCCCACATCCGTAGTTGCCACGATCCCCCGGTCCCACCGGCGTAGGCCATGCCGATGGTTGGAACGTAGGCTCGCAGCGCGCGCTCCAGCCTGAGGTTGCCGGTCAAGTAGCGCACGAGCGCATCCGCGGCAACGACAAAGAGCGCCAGGAGAAGCACCGCCAAGGCGATGAGGACGATCGGGGGCACTCCGAGGCTCGCCACAACGAGCGCCAGGAGACCGCCGCAGACGCCGACCGCGGAGTACAGCCGCGTCGGCACCCTCGATTTGACGGGGGGTCCATCCGGGAGGCCAGGTAAGCCAAGGGCGTACGACGGTCTGAGGTCGGGATCGGGACGCAGCGCTGCTGGAATCACAGGCAACAGAAGGGCAAGTCCCGCCGGTCCCGAGCGCCAGACCGCGAGTGCCGCGGCCAGCACGAACAACGCTGGCCCGATCCGCCGAGACCGGGCCATCAGCTTCCGCAGATCACGCCGGACGGCGGTGCTCGACAGCTGCCCTGACCGCCCAACCACGCGGTCAGTATGCCGTAGATCTCTCACCTACCACACGTAGAGAACGGGCCGTGCCGCGCAGTCACCGTTAGACTCGGGCCGTCTTCCAAGCGGTGGAGTTGATCGTCAGCGCCGCTGCCCATCGAATGAGGAATGTAGCCCATGCCGTCAGCGACAGAAGCAGGCCGCAACCTGTCTCTGCATCGCGGGGTCGTGCTTGTTGGTGATGTGTTGACTGCCGTGCTGGCGGTGTCCAGCACCATTGCAGCGCTCAGTCAAGCTCGGCTGGTCGCCTTGGTGTGCCTCAGCCTCGCCCTGTTCGGTTGCGCGCTCCGGACGGTCGCACGATGGCGTCTGCCTGACCTTCTGCTGCTCGGCACTGCGATGGCCCCACGATGCCTGGTAGCGGCGGGTGCGGCAGCCGCCCTGTACACCGCGGACGGCGGTCGAGCGGCGGCGCTTCCCGTTGGGCTGGCAGTCCTCGTGCTGAGTAGCCTGATTGCCGCGGAGCCTCTGCTGGGGCGCGTGGCTGGCTTCCAGGTTCCTGTGGTGGCCCACCTTCCCGGTGTACGCGGAGCCAAGCCTGCCCCAGACCTCAGTACGGCCGTCGTGGGAGCTGGTCTTGTTGCCAGTGCGACGGGGTTGATTCTGGCTGCGGTCGAGGGTTCCTCTTGGATCTGGCTCGGCGCCTGCCTGCTGGCCGCCGTGCCCGCTGCAGTGGTCGCTATCGGCGGTCGTGCCCGCGTCCGAGCCAGCCGGCGGTTCGCTAAGCAGATCGGTCGTGCGGTCGCCGACTACGCGCCGGAGTTCGTCGTATACACCGCATGGCCAGAGGACGGCTCGTACCAGGTCATGATGTGGCTGCCATACCTCAAACGGGCAGGTCGCCGCTTCCTGGTGATCACTCGGCATGCGCTACCAGCCCAGGTGCTGGCCAAACTCACCGACATGCCCGTGGTGGAAGCTCGGCGGATTTCCGATCTCGAAGCGCTGCTCCAGCCCTCGGTGGAGGCGGCGTTCTATGTCAATGCTTCATCCGGCAACGGCTACTTGGTCCGGTTCCAGCACTTGACCCACGTCTTCTTGGGCCACGGCGATTCCGAGAAACCGACGTCGTACAACCCGACCCACGCCATGTTCGATTTCATCTTCGCCGCGGGACCGGCCGCCACCCGCCGATATGCCGCGCACGGGGTGCGGATTCCAGCTGAGAAGTTCAAGATCGTGGGCCGGCCGCAGGTGGAAGACATCACACGCGCTGAGCGGTCGATATCCGAGGTCTCCCAGCCGGTGGTGCTCTATGCGCCTACCTGGCGAGGCCACGTTCAAGAGACGCTGCTGCACTCACTGCCGGTGGGCGATCGGATCGTAACTGCGCTGCTGGAAAGGGGCGCTACCGTAATCTTCCGGCCGCACGCCTTCAGCCGCCAGTTCCCCGAGGATGTCGCGGCGATCGAGCGAATCCACCGGCTGCTTGCGGCGGACGCAAAGGTCAGTGGGCGGGCTCACCTGTGGGGAGCCGCGGCAGAGACCGACCGCACGATCCTGGAGTGCATGAACAGCTCGGACGCAATGATCTGCGATGTGTCCAGCGTCGTTTCGGACTTCCTGTTCTCTGGCAAACCCTTCGCGATGGTGGCCGTGCCGTCTGAACCAGCCCGCTTCGTCGAGGACTATCCGGTCGCCAAAGCCGCGTACGTCATTCGGGGCGATCTCGGCAATCTCAGCCGCGCGCTTGACGACATGCTGGGTGATGATCCGCTTGCGGCTCAACGAGCGGCCACTCGAGTGGACTACCTGGGCGACTTCCCAGCGGAGAGCTACGCCTCCGCTTTCGTCGAGGCCGTGCGATCAGTCGGGCGCAAGTATGCCGTCGAGGACAACGAGGCGGCGGAAGAGGAACCGGCGGAGGATAACCGAGCCCCCCAGCTGCGCGGAATAAGGCGATATCAAGCACTCGTGATGAACATCGGCCTGGATCTGCTGGGCACCGCGATGGCGGCCATCGCTCTGCTGAGTGCGCTGCTGGCCGGCCCCAAGCCGCTGACGGCGGCCCTGGTGACGGTCTCGATCCTGGCCAGCCTGCAGTCGGCAGGGCCAGAAGTGCGCAGCCTTGTCGGCTGGGAACGTATGGTGGGCCGCTTCACAGCCACTCGAGCGCTGCTTCTGAGCACCATTCTCGTGATGGCGAACTGGACCGCCGGAGTTCCGATCTTGATCGCGGTCGCAGCTGTCGTGCTGGCCATCGGCGTCACTGTCGAGTCGCACATCGCCGATGCCTGGGGCGGACTGGACCTCGAGGTCTCCGGGCTGCCGGGCATCAATGCAGCGGTCAAGCAGCTGGTGTCCCTAGGGTTGCTGCCGATGGGAACCTGGGTGGTGATATTGATCGGCAGTCTGGAAGTCGGACTCGGCTTTCCTGGATGGCTTGCCGCCGGCGCTGCCGCGCTGCTGTTCGTGACCGTCGTGGACGCGGCAAGCAGAGCACTGGTCCGCGCGTACCGGGTGATCGCAGCGGACAGTCGGGTGGTAGATGCGCTCGCCGCCTATGCGCCGCAGTTCGTGGTCTACTTCGCCGCAGATCCCGGCGCTTCGTACCAGGTCGCGATGTGGCTGCCCTATTTCGTCCGGATCGGCCGGCCGTTCGTGATCCTGACCCGCTCGGTGCCCGTCGCCCAAGAGATGGCTCGATTGGTTCGGCAGCTGGGGGTGGCAGTGCCGGTGGTCAACCGGTCAAGTCTGCGAAGCCTGGAGGAGGCCGTCGTGCCCTCGATGGCAGCCGCTTTCTACGTCAACAACGCCGTGCGCAACACCCATCTCATCGAGCGGCGCGAGCTGACCCATGTTTGGCTCAATCACGGCGATTCCGAGAAGCCCTCGTCCTACAACCCGGTGCACGCGATCTACGACCTCATCTTCGTCGGTGGCCAGGCAGGTATTGACCGCTACGCACGGCACGGGGCGGTCATTCCCAGCGAGAAGTTCCGCATAGTCGGTCGTCCGCAGGTTGAATCGATCGCGGTCGCTCGGCAACCCATAACGCAACAACCCCAGCCCCCCATCGTGCTCTATGCGCCCACCTGGCAAGGTCCATACGCCGACACCCGGGTGTATTCCCTGCCGCTGGCTCGGCCGATCGTGGAGCATCTGCTCGAGCGTGGCGCCAGTGTGATCTTCCGCCCGCATCCCTTCAACCGCCGCTACCGGCCGTGCCTAGCAATGATCGAGGAGATCACCCGCCTGCTGGCGAACGACCGGGCAAAAAACGCCAGGCGCCATCTGTGGGGAGCCGCTGCGGAACAGAAGATGACCATCGAGCAATGCTTCAACGCCGCTGACGCGATGATTTCGGATGTCTCGGCCGTGGTCTCGGACTTCTTGTATTCGGAGAAGCCGTTGGCGATCGTCTCCGTCGGTCGGACGCCGAGTGAGCTGCTCGCCCAGGTGCCGGCGGCGCGAGCCGCATACGTGCTGCGGCAGGACTTGAGCAATCTCGAGGACGTCTGTACCGACTTGCTCTGGCGTGATCCGCTTGCCGACGTGCGCCGGGAGACGAAGATCTACTACCTCGGGGCCTTCGACGAGGCGAACTACGCGGACGCGTTCCTCACCGCCGCCCGGGGAGTCATCGACGGGAACATCATGGCGACACCAGAGTCATCCGGTGGCCGGCCAGCGCCGAACGAGGCCCCCCAGACCACGGAAGTAGCCGCTCAATCGGCTAGCCGATTCCCAACTCCGCGTTGAGCATGGGGATCAACGTCCGCGGCTTTGGGAGCTGGAATCCGTCGACCGCTGTCACGGGCACTGCTCCGCTGAGGCTGCTGGTCCAGAAGGCTGCCGCCGACTGTCGAAGGGTTTCGGCGGAGAAGAACTCGATCGAAAACGGAACGGCCGCCCGAAGGAAGAGATCGAGCACCTCTCGGCGCGTCACGCCGGGCAGCAGGCTGTGGTCCAGCGGCGGGGTCAGCCAGACCCCGTCGGCACGTTGGCAGAACAGGTTTCCCCGTGACGTCTCCGCGACCTGACCACCGGCAGGGGTGAGGAAGTAGGGCAGGCTTGCGCCCTGCTGCTGCTCGGCCCGTTCAAGCTGACGGCGATTCGCCCATTTGTGGCGCCAGCACAGCTCGGACCGGGCCGCGAGAGCCAGGCGGGAGCCGCTCGGCCGAGGTCCGAGGGCAGTGACACCGACGTCGAAGCTGAGACCCGCCACATCGGGTCGGGCGACCACCCTGACGACTCGGCGTGCGGCAGAGTCGACTTCGTCGACCGCTACAGCGGTGGTGATCTGCGCGGCAAGATCATCCGGAGGCCCTTCGCCATACAGTTCACGACAAGAGCGGTCGAGCCTGGCCAGATGGGCTGCCAGCCGCCGCACGGATGAACCGATGGCCAGCATCGATTCCAGCAGCCCGCCACACCGTTGCCAGTGACTGATCAGGGGCACCGAAGGTTGCAGGTCGGGATCCATGTCTGAACCGAGCGCCGAGACCAGCGGAGCCGCCTTGGCCATGCACTCCTCCCATTCACTGGTGGCGACACTGTCGGCAGTGATCCCGCCGCCGATGCCGAGGTCGATCTTGTGCCCGCGGCACTCCAGCGTGCGGATGAGGACATTGAAGTCGGCGCCGGCCAGCGGGCTGCTGAAGCCCAGCGTCCCGGTGTAGCTGCCGCGCGGCTTCGGTTCCAGGTCATCGATCCCACCGAGGGCGGAGTATTTCGGAGCACCGGTCACCGAGCCCGGCGGGAAGGTGGCGGCGAGCAGTCGGCCGGTGGTGACGCCGCCGGCGAGCTGCCCGGAAACGGTCGATACCAGATGCCACAGACCGGGATGAGCTTGCAGCTCGAGCAGGTTCTCCACCGTGACGGTGCCCGGTCGACATATCCGGGACAGGTCGTTGCGCATCAGATCGACGATCATGATGTTCTCAGCCTTGTCCTTCGCGGAGGCCCGAAGCACGGGAGAGTCAGCATCTCCTGAGGCCCGCGTGGCCGTGCCCTTGATCGGTTGACTGATCACCGTCGAGCCACGCACCCGGAGAAACAATTCGGGACTCACGCTGACCACGGCCTCGGTTGGCAGGCCGTTCTGTTGGTCGCCGGGCGTGCTGATCAGCAGCCCGCCATACGGAGGATCGAGCTTCGCCGCCAGGTGGGCGAAGAGCAGAGCGGCGCCGTCCGCCGACGATGACACCAGCCGGGTGCAGAGATTGAGCTGATAAAACTCGCCGGCGTGGATCCGTCCGATTGCGGCGTCGATACTGGCGAGGTAGTGCAACCGAGTGCTCGCCGGTGCGTCCATCGTGGTGAAGGGTGCAGCCGAGATAGCCGGCAGTACATTGTCGACAGCGCCGTCCAGCAGGCGGCGCCAGGCGTTGAGCTCGGTCCGCACGTGCTCCTCGCGGCCTGCCAGTCCGAGCGTTTCGAAGCTCCAGCCGTTGGTCGGCTGCCAGCGGAGCAGCGAATCATAGAAGCAGGTCGCGCTCACCCCAGGCGTGAAACCAAGGCAGCTGAGCCAGCCCCCGCCAATGACGGCGGCGGATCTCGCGGCAACGCCGTCTGCCACGAGTGGTTGGTCATCGATCACCGCCAGAACTTCGGTCACCGTTGCGGCTGTTCTGGTCCGCAAGGGCGAACGCATCACCACAACTCCGCCTCCGAACCATCGTCCCCAGAGCACGGCCGGACGATCATCAGGACTGAGCTGGGCGATCAGAGCAGCGGGGTCGGGACCTGGACCGAGCGGGATCGCGGATGGATGCGCGCCCCGCTCGGCGAGCAGCCCGGTCCGGTCAGCGGTCACCACGGAGGCTGGCCAGAATCCGATCGGCGCTGCCACCGAGCTCGAGCAGGTCCGCCAGCTCGGTGAACCGCGCGGAGTCCCGGGGCACCTGAGGCAGCAGCAGATCATCCCAGTCGACGTCCAGATCAAGATCGCGAACCACCGCCACGACAGCCGGCGCCACCGCCAGATAGTCGATCGCCGCACCCAGCTTCGACCGGACGGAGCCGCTGATCTTGGCGCGCGGGTCACTCGCCGCCGCCAGAATGCGCTCCAGGTTGCCGTACGAGTTCAACAAGCTGGCAGCGGTCTTGTCGCCGATTCCCGCGACACCCGGTAGGCCGTCGGAGGCGTCACCTCGCATGATCGCGTAGTCAACGTAAGCAGACGCCGGAATTCCGTACTTCGCCCGTACCCACGCCTCATCCACTTGCTCGTGCTTGCCCACGCCTCGAGCGATGTAGAGGACTCGTACCGAACGGTCGTCATCGACCAGCTGAAACAGATCTCGGTCGCCGGTCACGACGTCGACCGGCATCGGCGCAGTGCTGGCTAACGTCCCCAGCACGTCGTCTGCCTCGTAACCGTCCTTGCCGACGACGGCGATGCCGAGGCTGTCGAGCACGGCCAAGATCAACGGGACTTGCACGGCAAGATCATCTGGAGCCTGTTCGCCGCTGGTGTCGGACGAGGTCGCCATCTCGGCAACCACGGTTTGCCCTGCTCCGGCGACTCGATGGGCCTTGTAGGACGGAATCAGTTCCACTCGCCATGCGGGTCGCCAGTCGTTGTCCCAGCAGCAGGCGAGGTGGCTGGGGGAGTAGCCGGCGACCAGCCGGCTGATGAAATCGAGCAACCCACGCAAGGCATTGACCGGTGTTCCGTCGGCCGCACGAAAACTGTCGGGGACGCCGAAGAACGCGCGGAAGTACAACGAGGCCGTGTCCAGAAGCATGATTCTGCGTTCCCCCACAGGGGAATCCTGGCACGATAGCGCCCATGGAGAAGCTCGACCGCCGCATCCTCGCGCTGCTAGCGCGGGATGGCCGGATGTCTTACACCGACATCGGCAAGGAGACCGGGCTATCCACTTCAGCGGCTCAGCAGCGGGTACGGCGCCTCGAGCAACGTGGCGTGATCAAGGGTTATCGGGCAGTACTCGAGGCCGGAGAGCTTGGCTTGATGGTGACCGCCTTCGTGGCGATCAAGCCGTTCGATCCGAGCCAGCCTGACGATGCTCCGGATCGCTTGCAGCACATCAGCGAGATCATCTCCTGCTATTCGGTCGCCGGTGACGCCAGCTACCTGCTGAAGGTTCAGGTGGAGAACATGTCGCAGCTGGAATCGTTGCTGGCCCGGATTCGATCGGACGGCAAGGTATCCACCCACAC